>CAZSNX010000033.1:0-7977 GCA_964607945.1 uncultured Candidatus Obscuribacterales bacterium | reverse complement strand
CGATGGACATGAGCACAAGTTCGAGTTTATTGCGTTCTGAGATGAATTTGTTGCGTTCCGACATCAAGGAATCGACATTTTGTTTGTCGTACTGCTGGAGGCGGCTGGACATGTAATTAAATGCGTTGATTACTTGATCGATCTCTCGACCGGCACCCTGACTTGTGATGATATGCCCGAACCGCCCGGCAGCCAGTTGGGTGGCGCCTTCGGAAAGCGCTTTGAGTGGTCGGTTGATCAATGCATAGTTGACAGCCAGGCAGAGCGCTCCCAGGAGCCAGACGAGCGCGAAGATGCAGAGCAGAAAATAGCGAGTCTGACGCGGCGTGCCCAGGATGGTGAAGGCGTAATTGTCCAGACCGACCCAGCAGACGCCGAGGTCTTCATTGTTGCGCCTCATCGGGATGGCGATATTCGTGATCGAGCGATAACCGACTGGGCTGGGATACACGCCTGGCACAGCACGAGAGTTGGCCGGCTCACGATACATTTGATAAATCTTCGAGCTTTCTTCGTCTTTGTTTGGTGCTAGGCGGCCCAGCAATATTTTGCCTTTGTTGTCGCAAAAGACGACATACGAAATGGCCGGAGTCTGGCCCATTTCAGTCATGACGTAATACTTGAGCCCTTCGACATTACCGCGGTTGCCCATCGCCTCGGCGCCGCCGCGGGCCAGGGCCTGGGCAAGCGCCAGTCCGAACTGCTCCACTGATCGATTAATCAGAGCTTGAGTGCGGTCCAACACCACCCAGGCTGTGAAAGTCACGAGCGCTGAGATGGAGATTAGCCCCAGCAAGAGCAATTGCTTCTGGGTCGAGATTCGGCCCCAGACCTGACGAGCCGAGCCAAGCCGCTTGACGAGAGTGCTGTAGATGCCGGTAATGAGAACGCTCAAATCTATTGCCGATTCCTTATCGAGAAATAATCTCTGCTCGTCGTGCGGGTGAATGACCCGTATCACCTTCAATATTAGCGGTTTTCGGGGGATATATACACTGGTCGTGGTCCTGAAATCCCCCGGTTCTCACGGTTTAAGTCGTAGATGTAAAGGGCATTATCTCCTATGGGTCGACCGCAGGTGGAGGTCGCGCTCTGAGGTTTAGGGAAGGAGTCGACTTGGCGACCGAGAAACTCGTACGAAGCAAAGACTCGGCCGCTTCCGAGGCGGACGAGAAGGTCAGGCAATACATGCCGCTGGTGCAACAGATCGCCAGGAGGTATGCGCGCTTTCGGCCTGATTGCCAGGAAGATCTGATTCAAGTAGGTGCGGTCGGGCTGCTTAAGGCGATTCAATACTACGATCCGACGCGAGCACGCACTGCCAGTTTCAAAACTGTTGCCTCCTGCTACATACGAGGAGAGATTCGGCACTATCTGCGCGATCATTCGTCGCTCGTGCAAGTGCCCAGGCGTTATAGCGAGCTGAATGCGCAGCTGGCACCGATTGAAGAATCTCTTACAAAAGAGATCGGTCGCAGTCCATCCGTCCAAGAACTTGCCGCTCGGTCGGGGTTTGCTGTGCGCGACATTCTGGAAGCTCAGCAATCAGTCGACGCTTGCTTGCGTTACGAGTCTTTTGACACGCCGGATGGCGAAGAGGAGCGCGACGACAATCGAGCGCTTTCAGAGATGGTTGCTGACCGCAAGTATCAGGATTTTGTGCTGGCAGCCGAAGATCGCGAGCTAATCGCGCAAGCGCTCCGGTCGCTTGGGGACAAGACCAGGCAGATTGTCGAGTTTGTTTTTTTCTACGACCTCACCCAGAAGGAAACTGCCAAACAATTGGGCATATCGGAAATGGGCGTCTCGAGAGCCGTGCGCAGTGCGCTTCGAAAGCTCAAGGATGTTCTTTCTACCGAGGTGCTGTAGGTTTTAGCGTATGTCAATGTCTCCTAGGGAATTGCCGGTCTCGATGGAAGAGATCCTTGGTCTTGCATTGGAATGCAAGGCTTCCGATATTCACTTCAAGGCCAACATGTCTCCTGTCTTTCGAATCGACGGCAAGATTCGTTCGGTGGCCGGCTTGCCTGTCTTCGATCCGGAAGGGCTGCGCAGCATGCTGGTCGGATTACTGAGCCGGCGGCAGCAGCAGATATTCGAGGAGAATCACGAGCTCGATACGGCGCTGTTGTTTAAAGACAAAGCCAGAGTGCGGGTCAATTTGCATACGGATATCGACTCTGTCGGCGCATGTATGCGAATAGTTCCGCTTGAAGTGCCGTCGGTAGATCAACTCGGACTGCCGCGAGTGGTCGAAGAATTTACTCATTCACACTCCGGACTGATTCTGGTGACCGGTGTAACCGGAGCCGGTAAATCCACTACCCTGGCGGCGATGATCGATGCTATCAACGCCCGCGAGCCGGCGCATATCTACACGATGGAAGATCCGATCGAATTCGTTTTCAGACCCAAGAAGTCAATTGTTACGCAAAGAGAAGTAGGCTATCACACCAAGAGTTTCGCTACTGCGCTGCGATCTGCTTTGCGTGCCGATCCCAACGTGCTGTTGATCGGTGAGATGCGTGACAATGAGACTGTGCAGTATGCGCTCAAGGCTGCTGAAACGGGATTGTTGGTGCTGTCTACCTTGCATACTGCATCCGCTCCTAAGACTATTCAAAGAATTCTCGGCATGTTTAGCCCGTCCGAACAGGACGTGGTCAGAATGCAGCTAGCCTATGTTCTCAAGGCGGTTGTAGCTCAGCAGTTAGTTCCGCTTCTGGAAGGTGGCCGAATGGCGGTTCACGAGATCATGGTCAATACTTTGACTGTGCAGGAGGCGATCCTGCGCGGTGAAATTGATGTTCTCTACGAATATATCAAGAATGGCTCTTTCGACGGCATGCAGACGATGGACCACGCGATCTACAACGCTTACCGGGAGGGGTTTATCGATGCCGAAACGGCAAGATCCTATTCGTTGAATCCCGGAGAAATGGAAAGAATTTTGCGCGGAGCAACGATGGTTTAGACCGCTTGGCTATCGGTGGTCGTCAAGCGCTGGCGCGGAATAACCAGCGCTCAATCGGTATGCGATCGAGTTATATTGTCGAGCAAATCAGCTATCCGCTGTGTATGGCTATGCAATGCATACATTAAACATGGGCTGTTGCGGGTTGTCATTGATTGACTCTTTATTAAGCCCTGGTAAGATTCACAGCGTTTGGTTCTGCCGGATCTGGCGATTCAGGTAGAGCGGGCATCAGGCAATAGCCTCATGCAAGCTGTGTGGAATTGGGCGCGAGGTTGCAATGGCTGGCGTAATTAAGGAGCGAAGCATCTCTCTTGAGAATTTGGACGATCATCTAAGAGCCATCTTGAAACTGAAGCTTCGTGAGTTTGTCCATTTGAGTCCCTGGTTTCATGACATTCCGTCGATCGATATGACGTACTATCCCAAGCCCAGAAGCTCTGGTGCGAGCTCTGTTCCCCGCCCGGAAGATCTGTGTCCCAACCGGCACAAGACGGAGATCAGAAAGCGATACGTGCGACCGTCCGTCATGTAATTGGCTCGTGAGGCAAAAAAACAGGACAGGTCATTTTAAGGTCCTGTCCTGGCTTCCTGTTTTGGTCGGGACGAGAGGATTCGAACCTCCGGCCTCACCCACCCCAAAGGTGCGCGCTACCCCTGCGCCACGTCCCGGCGCTTATATATTATAGACCCACACCGGATTATCAAAAAAGACTGACCTGATAAGGATTCGGCTGCTGTTATTATTGGGGTGGCGGGCACCCACGGCAACTTGAACGATATAGATCTACGCTACCTTGCAAGTCGAACATCTTTTCAACTTTCAGCTTGATGATTTTCAGCTAGAGGCCATTGGCCACCTGGAGGAAGGGCGGAGCGTTGTAGTCTGTGCGCCGACCGGCTCCGGTAAGACCGTAGTGGCGGAGTATGCCGTCGAGTGCGCGTTGCGTGCCAATAAGCGCTGCTTTTACACGACGCCGCTGAAAGCGCTGTCCAATCAGAAATTTCATGACTTCCGTCAAAAGTACGGTGAAGACAGGGTCGGCCTCCTGACCGGGGACATCTCAATCAATCGAGATGCCACAATCGTAGTTATGACCACGGAAGTGTTTCGCAATATGCTCTATGGCACCATCCTTGGTGACGTGCGCCGAAACGTACATGATGTGTCATTTGTGGTGCTTGACGAATGTCACTACATGAACGATTCCGAACGCGGAACGGTCTGGGAAGAATCCATCATCTATGCTCCCAAGGATATTCAACTGATTGCCTTGTCTGCAACGGTGGCAAATGCCGAGGAACTCACGACCTGGATTGACGAAATTCATGGGCCCACCAGTCTGGTCGTCTCCACGTTCAGACCGGTGCCGCTGCGTTTTCATTATTTTGGAGATCGCCGTATCTATCCGCTTTTAAGCCCGGGCCGCGGTTTAAATATGCAGCTGAAGAACAGATTCGGCAATCGCAAAAGATTCGGTGGTGACCGGCGCAAACGTCTGGTAACGGCATTGTCTCCCGCAGCCGGAGACGTGCTTGCCGTGCTTTCGAGTCGCAATATGCTGCCGGCAATTTATTTCTTGTTCTCGCGGCGAGGCTGCGAAGAAGCGATGCAAAGGGCGCGAGGCATTCCGCTGGTCAATCACGAAGAAGAAGTAATGCTGAGAGAGCGAATAGCCGCTTTTGTCAAAGAGAGTCCGGCTTTGGCGAATCATCCTTACTTGCCCTATTTGTACGAGGGAATGTCAGTTCATCATGCCGGCATGCTTCCCAGCTGGAAATCGATGGTTGAGAAGCTGTTTCAACAAGGACTGCTGAAAGTCGTGTTCGCAACCGAGACTTTGGCCGCCGGTATCAACATGCCTGCGCGTACCACTGTAATCAGTTCATTGACCAAGAGAGACGATCAGGGGCACCGCTACCTGACCGGCAGTGAGTTTCTCCAGATGTCCGGTCGAGCCGGCCGCCGGGGAATGGATGAAGTCGGGCATGTTGTGGTGCTTCACCATCCTTTCGAATCGGTCGAAGATGGCGCGAAGTTAGCCACCGCTCCGGCCGACCCGCTGAACAGTCAGTTTACGCCGTCTTACGGTATGGTGCTGAATCTGCTGCAGCGTCACACCGAAGATGAAGCGCGAGACCTGATCGAGCGCAGCTTCGGGCAATTCGTCATTAACCAGCAGCTTGAGCCGCTCTTCGTTCAACAACTTTCCTGGCAACAAGAGCTAGAGAGGCTTTCTCATCCATTGTGTCCCGGTGAAATCGGCGATCTTCCGCTTTACGGCAAGCGTCTGCAGGCGGTGCACGCTAAGAATAAGCAGCTAAAGCAGACCGAGAAAGGATTGCACCGCGTCAAAGGTGCTGATGGTGAGGAGGCGCAATCGGTGCTTCTGACGCTGCGAGCCGAGATGAAAGCCATGCTGAGCGAAGCTTACGATATGCCCTGCCACGGCTGCCCGGTTCAAAAGCCGTGCAGCAAGCAGACCGAACGTACACGTCATCTCGAAAGCAGAAAACGCGATCTGGCAAAGCGGATTGATAAAGAGACGACGCGTTATTGGAGAACGTTCGAGGCGCTCGGCAATATCTTGAGACTGGAAGGGTATTTGCAAGGCAACACGCCGACGAAGTTAGGTGAAGCGGCCGCTGCTATTCGCGGTACCAACGAACTGTTTTTGTGCGAAGTTGTCTTCAGCGGTTGCCTGGACGAGCTACAGCCGGCCGAGTTCGCAGCGGTGATGACGACAATCGTCTCGGAGGAGGGGCGAGCACAAGATGCTGTTCGAGTGCGCGTTAGCCCGGCGGTGGATTTGGTGCTCGAAGAAGTTCACAAGATCGGCCGAAATATCTGGCGCCAGCAGAGAGACTTCGATGTGGAGATTCCGGTTGAATTCAGTCCGGTTTTGGCGGGACTTACTGAAATGTGGGCTTCCGGAGCGTCCTGGGAAGCGATGAGGAATGCCACCATATACGATGAGGGAGACGTTGTGCGATCGATGAGGCGCACAGTCGATCTCTGCCGCCAGTTTATGCGTGCTCCCGGTATTTCGGAGAAGCTGCTTCGTCTTTGCGCAGATGTCGAACGGCTGGTTTACCGTGACGAAGTGCGCGAGGACATTTAGCGCAAGGCAGATTTAGTGCTTTTCGGGCTTCTTGGTCTCGGTTGCTGGCTTGCTACCTTCGATCTTGGTAGATTCTGCCGCTGCTTGTGGCGCTTTCAGGAACTGAGTGAAGGTAGCGCCGGAGATAATGCTACTGTCGGCGATCGGCTTGTTCTCGATATTTTGATGCCAGGAGTTCCACGAACCGTTGGTCCTATATTTGGATTGATCGTACTTGTATTCGCCTTCCTTGGAGTTCAAGACTTGTTTGATACTGTCGATCGGCACTACGGTGTCGACGTTGGGGTTGTTTGAGTCTTTCTCCTTACCTGTGTTGGCGAACATACCTCTGGTCATGCCGACGACTTTGTCACCTTGATAGACGGGACCGCCGGACATTCCTTGTTGATTGTCGAAGTTGGCCACCAAGTTCTTATCAGTGTTACGAGTGGGCAGCTCCCTTTGAGCTTGATTCAAGGCGCTAGTCAAACCTTGAATGCTTTGCTCGAGCTTTTGAATAGCTTGCGCGCTTGCTCCCTTTTGCGATTCCAGTTTTTGCAATTGGGCTTCCTGGGCTTTCAGCTCGGTCTCGAAATCCTTGGCTGACTTTTGCGCGATGTTGCTGTCGCTTTCCTGTCCGGTTACTTGACCATGAGCGGTTTTAAGATTGCGGTCACCATCAGAACTGTACTTGGAGTCGCTGATGTCACCTTTCTCTGCCCGTGTCGTCGGCTTGCCGGCGGGATAACCGACTGCTTCGACGTTGTCGCCGGCTTTGACGTTTTTGTTGTCGCCGAGCTTGGCCGCAGGAAGTTCGGACTTTTTATAGTCGTCCATTTGAAGGATGGCTATGTCGTGTTTGGGATCGAGCTTTTCGATGTGAGCTTTATGCTTGTGCTGGTTGCCTTTGGCGTCATAGCCTGTGACCGTTATGCCTTCAGTACCGGCGACGACGTGGGCGGCTGTGACTACCTTTCCGCCGTCCGTAACGACAAATCCTGAGCCGCCGGATTTGTCGGAGCTCAAGAAATTACTGCTGTTGTCGGCTTGAATGCTGACCGTGCTCGTTTTCTTTGCAAGTTCAGACCAGGCTTGCACCGACAATTCCGCGGAGCTTCCTCTGCTGGTCTTGCCTTGCTCGCTAGTTGAATCATTTGTCTTGGCAGTCGGGCTTTCTTTCCCGCCTTTTTCACCTTCAACCATTAATCTAAGCCCTCACGGTCGCGAAAAAACGTGCTGTTGCCTAATCTCAAAGCTACCGCCTTTAGTCCGTGTAATCAAGGTGTAATTACGCAGTCCTTCGCAAATTGAAATTTGGTATTGGGATAGTTGGTCAGGCTTGTCGCTTGCAGAGATTAAGAATGCGCGTGACCACATCTTCTATAGATAGGCTGTCCGTAGTGAGGGGAATTGCATCCTGCGCCTGCCGAAGCGGCGCGACTGCTCTGGTCGAATCCAGGCGGTCTCTCTCCTTGATCTCATGCAACAAAATCGCTTCGTCCGGACTTTCGCCGGCTGCTTGAAGCTCTTTCAGTCGTCGGCCGGCGCGTACTTCCGGAGATGCTGTTAGAAAAATCTTGAGGTCTGCCTTCGGGAGCACCACCGTTCCGATGTCTCGCCCATCCATCACCACTCCACCGGCGGAGGCCAGTTGCTGCTGCTGAACTACCAGGTGCTGCCTGACTCCTGGGATGGCTGAAATCGGACTGACTAGGCGGCTGATTTGTCGAGTGCGGATTTCCCCACTGATATCTTTGCCGTTTACTAAAACACTTTGCGGTCCGCCATCGGCCGATTGTCTTAGCTCGATGCTGGCGGCCGCTACCAGTTTGACGATTGATTCGAGATCTTGCGTATTGACATTATTCTCCAGCACCAACCAGGTGGCAGCTCGATACATTG
>CAZSNX010000032.1:9719-18046 GCA_964607945.1 uncultured Candidatus Obscuribacterales bacterium | reverse complement strand
GGATCACCCGACATGAATGTTGAACTCGCAAAGACATCGAATTCATTTACAGAAAACTTTCTCGGCACGCTAGTCAGCCCGCGCTCCACTTTCAGACAAATTGCCGAGGCAAGCGAGTCAAGCTGGAACGGCTTTGAAGCGGCTCTGATAATAATTGGTTTAGTCTCTATTGCCGACGGACTGGTCTCGTGCGGGCAACGATTCCAATGGTGGGTGCCGCTAGTTTTAATGGCGGCAATAGTCGGCGGACTGATAAGCTGGCTCATTCTGGCAGGAACAGCAGCTCTGGCAGCTACCGTGTTCAATGTCAGTCCAGCCAAGATTCGCGCATCGTTTATTTGCTCGGCCTGGGCATTCCTGCCATGGCTCTTCATGGGCCCGGCTACCGCCTATCGAGCCGCATTGGGACCAATCGCTTTGCCGCTTATGATTTTGCCCTGCCTGTGGGTTCTGTACCTTCAGTGGCTGGCCTTTCAGGAAGCTTATCAACTCAAGGGCTGGCAAACTCTTTTCCTGCTCTTCTTCTTGCCGCAATTAGCTTTGTCCTTCTGCATCTGGTGGTCAATGCAGATAGTCGGCACTGGCTTCAGCTTGCTGTTGCGATAGGAAGGTAACACTGATTTGAAGGCAAGACCATTCGTATTGGCGCTGGTTGGACCGACCTGCTCGGGCAAGACCGCACTGAGCCTGGCTCTGTCGAAACAGCTGGATGCTGAGATAGTCGCTTGCGACTCGCGCACAATCTATCGCCGGATGAATATCGGCACCGCTAAACCTTCGGATATTGAACAATCACAGGTGCCCCATCACATGATCGATATAGTCGATCCCGATCAAACTTATACCGTCGCACAATATAAGGAAGAGGCCGCCGCTGCGATCGGCAAAATTCTCAGCCGCCGGCGGCTGCCAATCGTGTGCGGCGGAACCGGCTTTTACGCTCGTGCCTTGCTGGAGGGGCTGGATATTCCTGCCGTTCCTCCTGACTCCGAATTGAGGCAGGAGCTAAAGCAAATCGCCGATTTGCAGGGTAACGAGAGCTTGCATCGCAGACTGAACGAATTGGATCCGGCATCAGCTGCCCGAATCAACCAAAACGATCGCTTTCGATTGATTAGAGCGCTGGAAGTATGTCTTCACTTCGGCAAGCCATTTTCCGAAATTGCCAGACGCAGTGAGCCGCCCTACAACACACTTTGGATTGGACTGACCGCAAGCGAGCGCTCCAAACTCAATGAGGCGATCGAAAAGCGGATGTCCCAACAGATTCATTCCGGTTTGGTCGCCGAAGCAGCTGAGCTCTTCAAACTGTACGGCTCTTGCCACACCTTGTTGAACACGGTTAATTACAAGGAGATCGTTTCGCACCTAAAAGGCCAGATTGATCTCAATGAAGCTCTTAAGCTTTGCCTCAGACATAACTGTCAACTGGCCAGGAAGCAGCTCATCTGGTTTAGAGCCAATCAAAACATCCAGTGGCTCGAGGTCGATCGGCTCAATTCTGCTCAACTATTGTCTAAAGCTCTCGACTCAATCGTGAAAACCCTTGGTAATTGAGGGTTTACGGTGGTCCCAATGGCGTAAAATGCAAATTACAGGTGGCATCAGGCTGGCTCGTCGTCGACGGCGGCAATCTGCACACCTGAAGGCAATCAAACAGATTGCCCGATTCGTTAATTTAATTGATGTAATTGAAGTATCAATACAGGTATTCCCTCGTCCGTTCCATTGGCAAATCGGCAGCTACGGTAGTCACTTCGCAGTATCCCCTGAAAGGAGCGCTCGACGAGATGGTGCTTCATTTGGATGGAATTTCCACAGTGAAAGAACTAATTTTGAGCAGGGAAGATATTTCCTCGCTTTCAACAGCGATCAGAGACATGGATAGAGATGCCGGATCCATGGAAGAGATCGCACAGAGAATAACCAGTCACCTCTTCGATAGAATTTTGATTAAGGCGACGGGCGAGCGAGCCATCGCCTTGGTGAGATTTTTCAAGACTCAGCCTTACGGAGAGCTTCCAGCCTCACTCCAACGCTATGTGCTTGACCGATTTAGCGAAACTCAAGTTCAACCCAACATGCAGTGCTTGACCTTAATGGCCAGCACCGGAACTCAACCGGAATGGAACTCGCGGCTCACGTCTAAGGAACATCAGGCCGTCCCACTCAAGAGTCCGGAGATAGTCGAGCGCTCACCGATGATCTGTCAATTATTCTTGCAATTCGGGCTCGACCTCAAGCAAGTGATCGAACCGGATCCCTCTGTATTGGTCAGTCTCGACGAAAGGACATACAACGTTTTCTATATAGAAAATGCATTGGGTAGCCCGTATGTTTTCCAGCAGGATCAATTCGTCAAGCGCTACGGCATCAGATCTGTGCTGGGATTCGGCGGAATGTTGCCGCTCGGCAGCGTCTTTGCTGTCGTTCTTTTTTCTACCGCTTCGATCAAAAAGGAGATCGCGCAACTCTTCATTCCGCTTGCCTTAAGCGCAAAGATCGCCTTGCTGCCATTTGCAGGCAAGCAAATTTTCAATCGCTAAGCAAAAAATGCCGCATTACATGCAAGTTTTATCCATGTGATTCGTCAATTTTTATTAGACAGCAGACAATTAAGAGCTATACTGAATGAGGGTTTTGATTGAACAGAGCAATCAAATTGTTGTGCAGATTACCTATTCAGTGTGGCGTTCTGAAAGGATTTTCGTCAACCGAATACAACGGTTGAGTCAATCGAGATTTGCTAAAATGCTGAATCCATCGAAGAAAGTGCTAGAGGGGCGCCATGAAACGCACTAAACCACGCAATGTTCGCGAAGTGGATCTGCCCTGGAGCGAAGGGTTGCTCTCGGCGCGCATGTGGCAAGTCGGTAAACGCTGTGTGGCCGGAGTGCCGGAACTTGGCTTGCACTGCTACGGTTCTTCGCAAGCCGAAGCAGTGTTTCGTCTATTCACATCGCTTCTCAAGTACTACCGGCAGCTCAACGCCTACAAGCACAAGATCTCGCAACGAGGATTGGAGCACTTGAAACTTTTAAAAGTGTGGGTCCAGTCAGTCGAACGACGCATGATGATATCTGAATCTGCAAACTCCGTAGTGCCGCTGCGGCGAAGCTGATCTATCAAGAGCTTAAATCAAACCACCAGCATTGAACTAGCAGGCTAGTTGCGACGTCTTAACTAGTAGTGATGTATGGTTGGGTAGGCAAGAAAGTAAGATGCGTGCTGCAGTTGCAAGCGTGACGATATTAGTCATCTGCTTTTTGACTCAAGACTTTTTTATAGGTAAATCGGCTCTCGGCCAAGAGGGCCATCAGAATCGCTCAAGCTTCTCGAGGAATTACCAGAGCCATACAATTGGTGGAGATTCCTTTGGAGATTCCTTCAATCAAGAGGACGAATTCAATCAACTGCCCTATAAGTATATAGGCAACAGCTTCTCCGGCAAGTTCCATCGCCCGTCCTGCAAATTCGCCAAAGTTATGAGCGTTAAGCACGTCTGTCTTTTTCATTTCCGCAGGCAAGCGATAGACGACGGGCAGATACCCTGCAGATATTGTCTCCCGCCTACCTGGAAAACTGTAAAAGCCAGACTGTTGCCCGGCAGCCGATCGCAACTGCAGGTTGCCCCCCAGCCAGGAATCGACCACTCGAACAGCGATCCGGAGCCTCCGCCCGAACCTCTTGGCACCACCAATAACTTATAGTTTGTGGTTATTGAGAGCCCGTCAGTGGTATAAGGTTTCGAGATAGTTGTTATCCCCGAAACTGGCTGATAAAAATGGCTGTAAACGAAGCAGTGTTGACCCTTTCAAACTCCGTGGGTCTCATTGTAGATCGCACCGTTACGCCCGAACTGGTAGTCGGACAGGCTTGCCTTATCTCCAAGAGTCGAGTGGCAGCCTGCGCCAGCAGCGTCTTCAACTACGTCGAGGCACCGTGGGCGCTGATTATCAAATTCCCCAACCCCGACTTGTGGTATGCAGTCAAGTCAATCACACTGCATCCTGATTTCAACAAACGCGAAGCACGCACTCGTTATCTAACTCAGACCGGGCTGCTTACCGATGCCTCGGGCAGTTTCGAAAATGACATTGCCAGCATTTCCATGGACCCGACCGTGCCCGAACTCCGTCCGGATCAAATCAAAGAGCTCAACAGCCTGTTGTCTCTAGGTACTCAGGCCACCGGACAAGATCTCTCCGGGCCGGTGGAAGGCCCCGATATTGTCAGCACGATTCAAAGGTTGGTAACCTCAGGACGTGAAGGGCTGCTTACCTTTTACGACGAGCGCGGCAAGCCGACCGCACGCCTTTTGGTCAGACAAGGCGTGCAAGGTTTCGTCCAGAGAGCCATCTACAAGTCATTGACCGGCGAATTAGCGCTCTTCGAAATGATCTTGAGACGGCCGCGGGGCATGTACATCTTTCAGCCGGCCGCTCAATTCACCTGGCCCAATGTGCGCGATATTGAAACTCCAATCGACAAGATAATGGCCGAGTCCACTAAACGTGCCGGCGAGCTGCAACAATTCATCGGTTCGCTTGGCGGGCCAGATGCGCGCTACATACGAACGGTTCCACAATTCGATCCCAATGCCGTCCATCCGAACGCTCGCTGGATCGTGGAACGTCTTTGGACCGTGCTTGATGGATATCTCACTCTCGACAAACTCTGGGAGAGAATTGGAGCAGACACCTATACCGCCTTACGCGCCATTCAAGAGATGCTGCGCTTACAGATCGTCACGCTTGAACGCGGCAGCCCATTTTCTTGCAGCGGATCGTTGGGAGTGCCGATTGCACCGATACCGCCGCAGGAAGTCAGTCCGGGAGATCAACTCTCCGGCTTCTTTATGGATCCACTCACAGGCAAACCAGTGCTGTTGCAGGGTGGATTCCAGGGAAGATCGACCACAAATCCCAATACTCTTTTGCACAACATTCAGTTTCCACCGAACTTTCAAGGCGGGATGGTGCTGAAAAACAACCAACTGGTCGGTCTGACGAGCGGACCTTTCGTACCCGCCCCGGGACAGCCCGCACCGGCATCCAGACTGTATCAAATGACACCGATTCAAGCCTTGAGTGACAGCACTCGCAAGCTCAAGAGCACCGGCTCTTTCGACATTGCCGCACCGGAAGCTCCTCCCGAACCGGTTTATCAGGACTCCAATCTCCCGCCAATCGATTACCAGCCGGCTCCCGGAGCCAAAATTGGCAGATTTATCTGTCCGGCCTGCCAGGGGCTAAACCTGGAATCAGGATTCTGTCAAAAGTGCGGAGCGGATCTCGAAACCGGTCAGCTACCGCCAAACGCTGGTGGCAAGAACTTGCGCGGTATTGCCAAGCCAGGCGGACTTTCTAAGAAGCACATGGTGATGGGCGGAGCGGCACTGCTGGTTGTAGGCGCCCTGGCTATGATGTTTGGCGGCGGCGGCTCGCAGCCGGCCAAGACTCCTTCACCAGGAACAACCACTGGCGCTCTCTCCGCTGAAGTGCAGAAGGCCGTTTCGGTTGCTACAGAGTATGGCGGACTCAAGGATACCGCACCAGCCGGATATGTCTTCGAGGATGCCTCCAAGCTCACAAATGGAGCGCTGGCCTTTCAGCTGACTTCCGAACAGAAGGATCAAAACATACTTTTCGTCGTGCTCGATAACATGCAGCCCTACGATCATCTCGAGCTGGTCGCCGTAAAAGTGCCTTATACCGATCTTCCGCAAGCCGATGAAATGAGGAAGTTAAAGGACGCTCCACTCTTGGATAGAGGACCAAGCCTCTGGAAAGGGCTTACTTTTAACTGGATCCTTGCCCGATACAAGAAAAAGGACGGCAACTCGTCTCAAATGGTGTTGCTCGGGGCTTACAAATCGCCGGTAGCCGGCAAAGCGATGCTGGTGATTGCTCGTCCGATCAAACAAGACAACTTGGACTACAAGACAGCTCTTTGGCTGATTGAAACAATGGCCCAGCCGCTCATCGACAAATCAGCAACCGGCGAAGCGACCACCGCCACTACCACCGGCACAGACGAAACCGCCACCAAAACCGGCAGCGGCAGCGAGCCTGCCACTACCACCGGTGCCGAACAGTCCGGACAGGGCGAAGATGCATCCAAACCGGAAGATGCCAAGTCCGAAGAAGCCAAAGAAGCAACGCCGGATGAGCTCACCGCCTATGCCAAGAAGGTCGAAGACCTACTTAAGGCTAAATATACCGGGCCCAAAGGTAAGGATGCCGCGAAAGACTCCGTGACAATTGTCGTAGGAGTTACCGAAGAAGGCAGCTTGAATAAGATCGAAATCGAGAGCCCGTCCGGTGTGGAATCATTCGACAAAGCCGTGGAGAAGCTCGTGACCGGCGAGAAGCTGCCGCCGGCTCCTCACACAAAAAACGGCTCGATTCTAATTTCGGTCACGGCAATCGGTGCTAAATTGACCGTTTCACTGAAATAGCTCGGTCAGCATCACTAAAATGCTTACCCGGTGCCCAAATCCAAATTGCCGACATGAATTCGACCTGTCCTGTCAGAAACAGGTTGCAGTTGACCATTGCCCTGCTTGCAATCAGATTGCTAGCTTGAGACCGTTAGAGATTGCCATTCACATAGACAAATTTTATGGGCATAGGCACGCTGCAGGCGATTCGACAGAATGTCACCGGGCGAAAGTAAACGAACCGGAGCAGTTTTCCGCATTAGTAGAGGACATAAGGAGCCTCTGGAATGTCGGCTCGATCTTTCGGACAGCAGACGGCTCCGCATTCGGCCATCTCTTCCTTTCCGGCATCACCGGCTGCCCGCCTCGAAAGGAGATAACAAAAACGAGCTTGGGCGCAGAAGAATCGGTTGCCTGGAGTTATGGACGCAACGCCCTGGAGATACTTCCTGACTTAAGAGTCGCCGGAGTTCAAATTGTCGGCTTGGAGTGTACGACCGACAGTATTCCGCTCGCCTCAGCGCTGGCGACCAACTCTTTGAGAACTCCACTGTGCCTGATTGTCGGCAACGAAGTAAGCGGTCTGTCAGCTGAAGCACTTTCGCTTTGCGATCTTGTTTGTCATCTTCCGATGCGCGGCAAGAAGGAGTCACTGAATGTGGCAGTCGCCTTCGGTATTGCCGCTTATATGATTGTCGGACAACTGGCTGCCCGCAACGACAGTTGACGGGTACCGGTCTGACCGCTTGCTGGAAGTTCGAAAGCCGCAGGACAACTACATTTCAGTCGAAAGAAGGAATCCGACCGGTCGCCATTGCCGTATCTGCTTAATATATAGGTCCGCTCTCATGAATGAAAAGAGGCGCATCGATATACTGCCATTGCAGATCGAACACTCCGCTTGTGAGAACAATGCTTACGAACTTTTGCGAACATGAGTCGGCTTCCGCTTCTTCTGAAGCCAGCTTCAATCTGGATCTCTGCCTGAGACGCCCCGACAGAACAAAGCAAAGCGTTCACTCCAGACAATCAGCTCTCTTAGCTCTGCCGGTTTCGCTGGCGATGTTTAATGCTACTCAACCGTGCGTTTTGGCTCAATCGGCGTCGGAAGCCTCACGCGATCTCTCCGACATACAAAACAACGATCCCCAAGGTTTCACCTGGATGCTCATTTGTATCGGCATCATAGTTACGGCCGCCGTTTCATTGATTACGGTTACGACCGTCCTGGCGATGAAGGGGAAGAAGCGCGCTTGAAGTTACTTTCGGCTCGACTGTCAATTCTTTCAGTCTTACTGCCAGCGCTGATTGCCTGGTTGAGCTTCCCGCCGGCTTGGGCAGGAGTTGGCCAACCGACTGTGCAAGACACTCAGTTTACTCGCGGCTTGAAGGACTACACAGATAAACTGTCCTTGCGACAGGGCCTTTCAATCTCCTTTCCAATCTACCGTGGCATCGACACTCAATGGAAACAGATTGGCGATTACGAATTTCATGTCCAAATAGTAAAGTATGGCGCCGATGGTCTCACCTTTGACTGGACCATGTCTTATCCTGCCGATGCCTCCGGCAGCCGGGCAGTCAATGCCGAAGACCTTAAGGACTCGACAAAAGTCAGCCTTTTCTATCCCAAAAGAGAATCCTGCACGCTGGCTGGATTCACCAATGCCGTGCGCGTCTCCGATTCGCTTTACAAATCACTCAAACAAGGACGTCGCAGCGGCTTTGAACTCGATGGTCCCGTCCGCGAGCTGGAAGTCGAGGTTCGCGGGGCGGGCTATGACGGCGCCTACGTCCGCTGGGAAATGGGAGGCGGCGCCTCCAGCAAAAAGGAAGGCGAGAGCGAGGGGCACACGGTGCTGACGGCGCGCATCGCGCGCGCGGT
>CAZSNX010000032.1:3027-9709 GCA_964607945.1 uncultured Candidatus Obscuribacterales bacterium | reverse complement strand
GTCAAGAGTATGTTCCGATTCGAGTAAACGACAAGCGCATGAAGGTCAAGGCGATTAAGGCCGCAGCAGATAACGGCTGGCTCTATTGGATAATGGACAATCCCGATTTCCCAATGTTGATCCAAGGCAACGGCCCGTTCGGCTGGGGAGAACCGCGCTTCGATACTGCGGTGCTTGACGCTGCCGATGCCAGCCAAAGGATCATCAAGCAACTGGAAGAGCAAGGTGTCGCCACTACCCACGCAATCTTGTTCGACTTCAACAAAGATACGTTAAAGCCGCGGTCCAAGCCGATTCTAGACCAAGTCGGCAATTACTTGAGCCAGCACAGCGAAGTTAGCCTCGAAGTGGAAGGACACACCGACAGCGTCGGATCGCTCGAGTACAACATGAAACTGTCCCAGCGTAGAGCCCAAGCAGTCAAAAACTACTTGGTCAATCAATGCGGTATTTCGGCCGGACGGCTGACTCCCAACGGATTTGGCTTTACAAAGCCTGTCGCCACAAATTCCACGGCGGAAGGACGAGCTCAAAACCGCAGAGTTGTGTTCAGAAAGATCTAGCCACTAGTTAACGACAGCGGGCTGCACAATGTCATATGCACTCATTCAATGCATGTCAGCGGAGAATTAATAAAGCTCAATCTCAGGCATTGAACTTTTTGCCTTGCCAGAACGTCCTTCATAATAGAGGTACTTTAGATAACCTTGCCAACCGAGCGATTTACGCCGCCGCAGGAGAGATCCTTACTATGCAGAACATACTATTGTCCGCCTTGCTGGCCGCCTGTATTTTGACTGTGCCGCCAGTCCAAGCGCGTCCGCGAATACTAACCGGACAGGTTTCACAGGAACGAGTCTATGACTTAACCAGCAAGATCCATTGGCACGATTCGCTCTCGCAAGCCGAATCGGTTGCACGCCAGCAAGGCAAGTTGGTCTTCTGGATTCACATGCTGGGCAGTCTGGACGGTGCCACATGAAGCGCAGGCAATAGCCTGAGAGCCGTGTCGCTCTCAACTGATCCGGCATTTTCAATGCTCAGAGACAATTTCGTCTGCGGCTATCGCGACATTTCAGATCAGTCTTACGCCGGCGTTTCCGGATTGCACAAACCGAACGGTCAAGCGATCAATACCACCAACGGTGCCGGCCCCCACAATCTGCAGCTGTTCATCATGTCAGCCGATGGAGTTGTTCTGACATGCCTGCCCGGCTATTGGAATTCAACCGATTTAGTTCGCGAGATGAAGCTTGCAGCACAGCTTGACGAAGTCTGGCGCAACCCTTCGTTAACTAGCTCTCAAAAGGACGCCATGTTCCGCCAGATGCATTTGGCGCACATCCAACAACATCCGGCAGATATGGTCTTTCGAAGCAAGATGCAGGGCTTCGATCAGAAGTTCGAAGCAAAAAATCGGCTATACGCCTCCGACTGCATCAGTAATCCCTCCTTAATCGGGGATCCCAACGCAAAAATGCTGCCCCAGGAAGCATTCAAAACCACCGATCAGATCATGCACGAGCGCATGGCCGTGCGACCGTTTCGTCCCTACAGCCGATTTGACGTCGCTGTATACACAGACTACGGACGGCCCGTTTACGACAAACATTAAGATTACCGCTATGCAAACGGACAACTCATGCCAAATCGCGATCCGAAATCCGAGCCGAAGATCGGCAACGTTCAATCGTTGAAACGCAACCGGCGACAGACGGCTAACCGAAACAACGGCTGGAACGGAGTTCGCTATTACGGCAACACTGTCGGCCGAGCGGCATTTCGTAATGCCGTTCGAGCCGCTTACGGTCAATAACTAGAATTCGACCGGCAAGGTCTTCATGCCTCTCAAGGCAAACGGCATTCTATGCTCTAGTTTGGCTCCGGTCAATTTCAACTTCGGCAGGCGATTGATCAACGTGCTGACTGCAATTTGTCCTTCCGCCTCAGCCAGAGATGAACCCAGGCAGTGATGAATGCCAAGCCCGAAAGCGAGATGCTTGTTTGCTTTTCTTGCGATATCCAGAACATCAGGGCTTTCGAATTCGGCCGGATCGCGATTGGCTGAACCAATCAAAATGATCAGCATATCCCCTTTCCTGATCTTCTTGCCATTCAACTCAACATCTTCCGATGCAAGACGCCTCATCATTTGAACCGGACTTTCATAACGCAAGCACTCGTTTATGGCAGAGTCAATCAGAGCAGGCGTTTCCCTCAATTGCGAGAGAGCCTCCGGGTGAGTCAAGAGTAGATAGACGGAGTTGCCGATTAAGTTGACTGTTGTTTCGTGCCCGGCGACCAGCAGCAATACACAATTGCCGAGAAGCTCCTCCTGCGTCAATTTGCTGCCTTCCTCTTCCGCCTTCACCAGCGCGCTGATCAGATCGTCCTGCGGATTCGTCCGGCGCTCTTCCACCAACGGTCTCAAGTAATCAATCAACTCATTATTTGCTCGATTCGATGCACCCATGTGAGCGATGTTGAAGGACGGCTCCAGCGCTTCGGTCATCGCATGCGACCAAGACTTGAACTGCTCGCGATCGGCTGCCGGTATACCCAACATTTCCGCAATCACTGTCACAGGCAACTGAAAAGCGTAGTCTGCAACTAAATCACACCGGCCTCTGGACTGAAAGTCATCGATAAGATTGTCAGCTATTTTTTGAATGTGAGGCTTCAATGCATTTACCATCGTCGGCGTAAACGCTTTGTTTACCAGCCCTCTTAAACGAGTGTGATCGGGCGGATCTTGATTGAGCATCCAACTCATTTTTGATTTAATCGCCGGGATCATCTCCAGTCCGAACCGTACGAGCGGATTGAACTGCCGCCAGTGCTGCAGCTCTTTGCCATATCCGATATTGCGCAAAATTGCATTGGCTTCTTGATAGCGGCTAACGAGCCAGTACTTTCCACTTTCGCTCCAGAATACCGGCGCTTCATTGCGCAGCCGCTCGAAAGTAGGATAAGGATGTTCGAGAAACTCCGCCGTCAACGGATGCAAAGGATCAACTAGAGAAGCGACCGGCTTGGACATAGCATCCCCCTGAATTGAGTGGACTTTCATTGTACTAAGGTCGGTTTGGATTACATTAAAGGTGAAAGTCTAATCTCACTTCGGTCTAATTGAGCAAGTATTCCGGTTGATAGTCTGGAACAAAAGTGACGCTTAAGCGTCTTTAGTCGGCACCGACTTAATCGCCAGGGAGGCACCGGATAGCGAGATCGATCTCACCGTCCGAAATTGCGATGCATTCATCTACGAGCCTTTCGAGCTTAGGCGCTCTTGCGCTCTCGATAACATTGTCGATGGCGGCTCACGCCGAGGCGGCATCTTCATCATTCGAACAAGGAGTCGAGCAGTTTCAGGCAAAGCGCTATCATGCCGCCGCTAAGTTGTTCACTCAAGCTGAGAGTCAATCTCCAAACAGCCAGCCGGTACATCTCTACATGGGTCAGACTCTCGAGCAACTGCTCGATACAGAGGGAGCCAAAAGTGAGTATGAGGCTTGCTTCCGGATCAATCCATTCAACCTGCCAGGCAGAAAAGCCAAGGAGCTATTGCTCAATCTCTCCGGTAAGCAAGCCGCAAAGATTTACGCTGCAGCCGATACGCCCGAAACCGTCGAGCAAACCGTCCGCATTATTAAAGGACAGACAGCCGAAGCCAAGTCCAGATATCGAAATTGGGGAGATCTTTATGCCAGGCAGAGGCTCAGGCAAGGCAATTATTCAGCATCGCTCTGGAATCAACAAGCTAATCTTGCCCTTTCCGACCTGCGCCACAACCAGTACTACGGCCGCGGAGCCCAAGACGAGATCAGCTCGTGGGGTGTCATCCATTCCCACTACGCAGTTACCGACGCGCAAACTCAAGCTTATCGGGCGAGAAGTTGGGGGACGCAAGCGCAAGCAAATCTCCAAGAGTCAGCCAACAATCTGATTCGCAACATCAATCGGCGCGGAGCACCAGACCAACCGATGCTCAGAGCCCAGGGTACCAACTTGTATGTTCGATACTATGGCGGTTCGGAGCAAGACGACCTTCCACCTGAAGATCCACCGTTGGAGCTGAAGGCGGTGGCGAAGAAACTGCAGATACCGCCAAGGAAAGATAGTAAGAATGCACAAACAAGGAGATCTGAGCAATAAGCTTTCGCATTGAAGAGCTGTCTTTCGCATACGGTACTTAACAATGAACTCAGAGAAAAGATTCAATTCAACCAAATTATTAAGCTCGGCAGCATTGGCCGTCGTCATTGTCAGCTCGTCTGCGCTCGGCTCTTTCAGCCAGGAAGAGGCAGATCCGGCTCACCTGAAAGAGCGTTGCGAATCAGCACAAAGGCTGATTGAAGAAGGCAGAATGTTTATCGAGCAAGCCGGCTCATTGCATAAGCGGATGGAAAGCCAGATATTGGAGGCTCATCGGCTTAAAGGCGAAGCTGAAATTCTCCAGACGATCGCACCAGCGACATCACCACAGAAGCTCAGTCCCAAGGAAAAACAGGAGGCACAAGCTCAATATCGGGCCGACCTGGAGAAGTTTCGAGATCATGCCGCTCAATACGGTGCTCATGCCAGGAACTTCGAAAGCGAAGTCGGTGCCTGCCGTCAAAGTGAGGCAAACTATCAAGCGCTCGTTAAAAACTATCAGCTGCATTGCGAGCAATTCCATCTACCTAATATCCCGCCTCCGCACATCTGTCTCAATTTGGATCTCAGTTATGGGGAAGCCTCCAGCCTCGCTTTTCTCCTGCGCTCGGACCGAAGAAGGATAGCCGAGGCTGAGCAAGAATTGCATAAAGAAGAGTCCAGGCTCGCGCGCAGCCAGCGAGAGGCACCTTATCTGGAGAGCAGCTTGCGGAACGATACTGCCCGCCAGAAGCGCGAGCAGGATTTAGCTGAAGAGTTTGCACGCTTGAAAAAGGAATATGATTTACTGACCATCGAGCGGCAACAGTTAAACGGCGTCTCCTTCAGCAGCGGCAATAAAGTTATCCGCTCGTCAATCAGCGGTAAAGTGAAAAACAAATAGACGGTCCGAGTTTTACGCTCAGACCGTCTTTCTCTTTTCGGTGCTCGTACAACCTGCACGAGTAAATTCGGCTTTATCAATTAGGGCAGCTGCCGCTACCTTTACCGGAGGAGTCTCCGCCAGCATAGGCAGTGTCTCCGCCACCGCCCGCATAAGACAGCATACTGCTGGAATCACCCAACATTGACCCTACCTCCGAACTGGAGCTAGGCTGCGAAGCCGATTTAGCAGCATTTACATCGGAGGCGCTTACGGCAGCATCGAAATTGCCAGCACCACCTTCACCTGCTCTGCCGGCCTGGCTGTCACTGCCGTATTTGTTAAAATCCGATCCGTCACCATATGGCATGGCTTCAAAACCTTCAATCGTAATTTAGTAAGACGCACACTCGAATGCTCACAGGATAGTAAACAATCGTGTCAGAATTGTGACTTCAAAATCAGTCGCGAATTCTGCGCCAGACTGTCGCAAGCGCGACGATGTACTGGTACTTTCGGCTGTGCTCTCTAATTACAAGCGGCATTTCCTTCCTTTCCAACAGTTCGAAATCAGCTTGCAGGAGCGAAAGAAGCCGATCAACCGATTTCACAGGCTGTCCGTCTGCATCCATAAATCCGCCTAGCCACGCGTCTTTGGGTGTAAATCGCTCCATCCAGGTGAAGGGAGTGGTTACCACTAGCAACCCGCCCTTTTTGACGATGCCACGCATCCCCCCCATACGCGAAAGGCAAGCCATCGGGCTGGGCAGTCGGCAAAGCAGATTACCGAGAAGAACCGCATCGAAATCCAAATACTCCGATGGCAGCGAGCAAGCATCAGCCCGGCGAAAGTTTACTCTCTTTCTCGTGCCCGCCGAGACCACAGCTGAAAGCTTGGAAAAGAGCTCTCCTTCCTCCTTGCATTGATAGGTAAGCTCGCCTTCACTTTGAATTTTTTTGGCTGTTTCGATAAACAGTTCGCTTAGATCGACCGCTTCGACATGCTTGAATTCTGATGCCAGGGCAAATGACGCGCCACCAACTGAACAGCCGACATCAAGCGCTCGTTCGGTCGGGATGTCCAGTCGTTTGCACCAATCAATCACAAGCTCGGCACAGCGCAGCGGAAATCTAGTCGCCTCTCTCGGTCCGAACGCAAACGGCATCTGAGACTCTGCCGCACCGAAATGAAGCGTGAGATATTCAGAAAGCGATTGCTCGGTTTCGTATGGATTGATTGTCTCAGCCGTATTGCCGATTCTGACTACACCGCCATCTCCGCCATGGGCACAGTAGGCCAGTCTGAAGCCGGCATGCTGGAAAAAGTGCGGGCGAAAATGAAATCTTGCCCAGGCGGTCGCTTCATCACCAGTGCTGGCGAAGGATCCGCCCAAAATCATTTGATGTTGCCCGTCATAGCACGGCGAGCTGAAATCGTCATAATAGCGATGGACACGAAAGCCGGGAAGCGGATTGAAATGATCTTCGCACCACTGCCAAGCGTTTCCGAAGAGATCGCAGATCTGCCCATCTTCTTGCAAGTCGACCGGGCTCTCTGATCCCCAGCGCAAATTCAAATTACCGGCCGGTACTTGTGAAGCTGATTCGCCCATAGCTGAATAGCCGGACACCTGCCGCATTCGATGATGCTCTGACTCGGTAATC
>CAZSNX010000032.1:0-3017 GCA_964607945.1 uncultured Candidatus Obscuribacterales bacterium | reverse complement strand
ACAGTGCTACCATCCCGCTCTGCTCGCCAGCGTGCATAAGCCTGCGCTTCATGGAAATTGACGAGCACAGGCCAAGACCATGGCATCGCGACGAGCTCAAAGCAGGTGCGCAGTTGAAAGAGATTCGAGCCGGAAGGACCGTCCTGATACCAGAAAGTCGGCCATTTCACATTTCTGAAGCTACGCCAGCGCCAGCCGACTTCGGACCAATAACGTTCGTCGAGATAGCCACCATCGGCCACAAATGCCCAGAACTCGCCGTTACTAGTGAGCTGGCGGTTGACTTCGAACTGTCTGACTGAATCCAGCCGTCCACCGTACTCATTGTCCCAACCGAAGGTCGGCCAATCCAGCGGTTTGCCTACGGTAACCTGTCCGGCGGGCACGCAGATGAATTCATTGGCCGGATACTCTTCACCCTTTCGGGGATGCTTTGTTTCTTGAGAAAATGTCTTGACCGACGGATGGAGATTAGGCCAGGCATTTGGTCGACGGACGAGATCGAGCGGAAGTTCACGAATCAGAACCGAAGACGTTTCGATATGAATCCGCTCGTGTTCAAAGCTCATGAACAACGCCCAAAGTTGATCTTCCGGTCCAATCGCTCTATGCCCCTGCCCCAGTCCCGGATGGCTTGCAATCAGGTGCGACACCAGCTCATAGACTTGTCTTCGATAGTCCTTGAGACAGTCTATCGCCGGCCATTCCAATTCATTCTTGGACATATCGTCCCAGGACATTTCATCGACACCAGTCTCAAACAAGCGCTCATAGTCGGGATTGATACCTCCATCGATCAGCTCTGCCACACGCAGCTTATTGACATAAAGAGCAGCAGGGTGCACGTAGTAAAAGGCGAGCGGATGACGAAGACCATGATAGGGTGGTCGATAGAATGCCTCTTCACCGACTAACGCAGAAAAGAGAGTTTCAGTTAGAGTCCAACCATTATCGAAGTAATCTTGCACTTCCTGGCGTGTGCAAGTTTTCAAATCAGGCACCGGCAAAGCAAAAAGCTTACCGTCGGCTCCAATGCCTGGACATAAACCGGCAACCGGAGCCTTTCCGGTCCACCAATCAAATTCTCGCGGGCAGTTCAAACTGATGCGGCAACGGCCGAGATTGCGCCGCCATCCATCCGTATTCACCGGCTGCCGTGAGGGAAGCAAACCAAGATTTGGATTTCTACCATCGGACATTTCAACTACTCCCGGTTTCCAAGCTGCGACAACGGCACTCAGGTTGCATTGTCAGCCGATCTAGGATTCAATCTAAAGCATAGCAAGCATACATCCTGCTGATGAACAATCGATTAAGAAACCATCGAGTATCCTGTCTGCCCGCGATCAGCAAAATCAAATCTTGGCGTCGTCATTAAGCTGCAACAGATGGAAAGCCACAATTACAAGAGCATGTGTTATTACGCCGGCCTTTAGCAATTCGGGAATCTGTTCGAGCGGTACCAACCTTAAGTTAATCATCTCAGTGCCGGTTCCATCAAAGGACGGTTGTTCGATCTGGCGCGCGTTGCGAGCCAGGTAGGTATCGCAAACATTGCTTTGGATGGCCGGATTAGGATGAATTCGGCCGAGCTCAACCCAGTCATCCGAGACGTAGCCGGTTTCCTCCAGAAGTTCCCTGACTGCCGCATCGACCGGTGAAGAATCGGTCGAATCCACCATTCCTCCCGGTATCTCCAAGGTAACGTGTCCAATCCCATGACGGTATTGCTCGACCATCACAACTTCACCGGCGGCTGTCACCGGAATGACATTAATCCAATTGTGGGGATGCAGTACGTAAAAGCTGTGCAGCTGCTGGCTATCATCTTGCGCACGCTGAGAATTGTTGCGGTTGACAGAAAAAACTTTGCAGTCAGCTACGAGTTCGGTGGAGACAGTTCTCCACATCAAAGTAGAATTATCCATGGGAACACCAGATGTCAGTTTCGACAAAAGCCGAAAACAGTTATGCAATCATAACAGATGTCAGGCAGAGCAACCAGTTGAAAATGGTAAGCAGGCGTTGCCAAGAATCAATCTTTGGACAATAATGCCTTGACTCAGATTACAGCGGTTCGCTGCTGCACCATATATGGTGCAGCAGCGCCAGCATTCATCAAATGGTTTTACCCGTCGTCACCACTACTTACCCCTTGCGCAAGCGAGCCGTCCGAATCATCAAGCCAGTATTTCCGATAGATAGACCATTCGCTCTTGTCGGTAGTGAAATCGGCATAGGGCGCAATTCCGGCGAAGACGGAGAGTTGGGCCCGTTTGTCTTCCAGCCCGCGCTTCACGCCAACCAGGGCCATCAACAGATTTTCCGCATGCTTCTGATGAGCTCTCGTCTTATCTTTGTAAGTCGGCACACCAAGAATTACTTTGCAATCGCGATTGACTTTGGCAACGGCGGCTGTCACTCGAAATGCTTCCTGAGAGACTAGGCAAACATAACTCCGCGGGAAGACTGAGACAGTGTCATAACACATCACTGCGATCTGATCGCATACTCTCGCCAGCGGAGCATAATACTTCGAGCTCCAGAGCACCGGTGCGGCAATCGAAAGTATCTTGCCGGGTTTAATCGAGCTGCGCGTCTTGGTCAACAGCTCGACGAAATTTGGATCACCATCCTTACAAATTTCATAATCCCACTGTACACCATCAAATCCGCACACATCAGTCAGCCAACGGGCTTCTTGCGCCATCGCCTGTCGTACCGAAGGCAAGCGCAAATCGACCTCACCGCCTGCACTTGTGCTGACAGCACCGACCCAGGCAATCGCCTTAACTTGCGGAGCGCGTTCTTTCAAGTAGAGCAACATCTGCTCGGCTTGCTCTAGATTGTGATGCCTTAGCTGTCCGCCTTTATTGACATCGCGTACGTGGAAATAGGCATACTTGATTTGGGCTGCCATCAAGCGATCGACCATCTGTTTGCGGTCCTTTTCTTCGGACTTGCCCAGGTACCAGCGAGAGCCCAGCCACAGACCATTTTCACCCCGGTTAAAGGCG
>CAZSNX010000031.1:0-18124 GCA_964607945.1 uncultured Candidatus Obscuribacterales bacterium | reverse complement strand
CAGTCATTCACTGGTTACTAATGGGCATGTCGATGCCTCCGACGGAATGGACAAGAATACTCAGGTTCTGCTCAGTGCTTATCCGCTGCTCTGGAAGCCGGATGCTAAGGATGTTGCGGTGATTGGCTGGGGATCTGGTATGACAATCGGCACGGCTTCCTTATTTCCGCTCAATTCGATTACGGCTATCGAGCTGGAGCCGGCGGTAATTGAGGCGTCCAAATTCTTCCACCACCTAAATCACCGGCCGGAGAATAATCCGCTGGTGCATTTGGAAGTAAATGATGGGCGCAACTATATGCTGGCTACCGACAAGATGTTTGATGCCATTTTGTCCGAGCCGTCCAACCCGTGGCAGGCCGGTGTATGCAATCTATTTACCAAGGAGTATTTCGAGGTTTGCCGGCGGCGGCTCAAGCCGGGTGGAGTTTTCGCCTTTTGGTTGCAGACGGTTGAGATTCCGCCAGGCAACGTCAAGGAGATCTTATCTGCTCTTCGAAGTGTATTTCCTTACACATTCGGGCTCAATTCAGATCGTACCAATGTCGTGGTTTTGGCTTCGGATCAACCGTTGAAGCTGGATTTCGGCCGGCTGAAGGAAGCCTTCAAGAATAAGGCACTTGCTAAAGACCTGTCCGAGGTGGATATCGGTTCGCCTGAAGCGTTACTGGCACGAGTCGCCGCTGCTTCAGATGGAATAGCGGCGATGACGCAGGGGGTCAGACCAAATGTCGATGATACCAATCGACTAGAGTTCGCGGTTGGACGTACATATGAAAACCGCTTCTTTATGAATGAGGACAGGCAGCTTTTTGTCGATTTTTGTGGCAATCCGTGGGACGAAATCTCCTTCGGCGATATGCCTGCCAAGCAGAAGGCAGCCTGTTTGGCCGAGATCGGTCGGCAAGCGCTCTTAATCGGCGCCAATATTCACGGTGCGCTCTGGGCGAAGGCTTCGGTGCGGGTCGAGCAGAATGCGGAAGCGTATCGGGTGGCGGGCATTGCTGCCATGCAGGAGGGCGAGGAGGAAGAGGCCCAAAAGCTCTGGGCGCAAGCGCTTTCGATCGATCCGAAGAATCTTGACACCTTGCAGACTCGTGGAGTCGCATCTTTGGAAAACGGGCAGATTGCAGCGGCGCGCGCGGATTTCGCTCGAGTGTTGGCAATCGAGCCTGACAACAAGCCGGCCAAGCTTCACATGGCACAGACCTTTTCGTCATTGCAGCAAGCGCCCGCGCCAAATCAGAAGAGTTTGCTCTTCTTGCGATCGGTCGTCAAAGATCAGTCGCCTGAATTGGTGATTAAATATCTGGCGCCGCTGGCAGATGATCTTCAATTCGTCAACAATCATCCCGAAACGTTGCTATTGTTGGGTCAAGCCGAGTATCAGTTCGGTCAGCTGGACAAGGCAGAAATCTTGCTTAGGCGTTTTGTCGCATCCGATCCCGAATCGGTTGCCGGGCAGCGCTTGCTGGGTTGTTTAGCCGAGCGGCGCGGATACACAATCGAGGCGGCCGGGCGCTGGTATCACTCGATTCATTTTGCTAAGACGGCTCAATCCAAGCTCTGGAGAATGGCCAATGAAGCGCTAAAAGAAGGGCGCCATTCAGACGCAGTGCGACTGCTGGTCAATTGCCTTGAGCTGTGCCCGGACGACAAGCAGGTATACATCATGCTTGGATCGTTGTCCAAAGAGAGCAAAGAGGCAGCGGAGAAAGTGACCGAACTTATGAGGTTGGGTTACCACTCCGATGAAAGTCACCAGCAGTAACGGCGGATTTTATTTGACGGCGGTGCTCTTCCTGGCTTCAGGCTTGAGCAGTCTGATCTATCAAGTGGTTTGGACCAGAATGTTAGTACTAGTATTCGGGTCGACTACTTTTGCCACGTCGACTGTGCTGGCTATCTTCATGGGAGGGCTTGCGCTCGGCAGTTATGTGGCCGGCCGGCTGGCTGACAAGGTGAAACGGCCGTTTCTTTGCTATGGCATATTGGAAGGTGCTATCGGCTTGTGGGCGCTGCTTGTTCCGTTGCTGTTTCCGGCGGCCTCACCGTTGTTTCAAATCATCTGGCGCGAGTTTCATCCAAACCTACTAGTATTCAGCTTGCTGCGCGCGCTGATGGTTTTGGTGATCTTGATCTTGCCGACCGCTTGCATGGGTGCAACACTGCCTGTGATCTCAAAATTCGTCACGAGCAGTCTGGAAATTGTCGGTCGCAGAGTGGGTTTGCTTTATTCGCTCAACACGCTGGGAGCGGTGGTCGGTGCTGCAGCGGCTGGGTTTTGGCTGATTCCGACGTTTGGATTGTCGATGGCTACTTTGATAGCGGCCTCGATCAATGTTGTGTTGTGCTTGACGGTGTTGGCGCTGTCTGTTTCGGTCGAGCGGAATGTGGAGGAGCAGATTGTCCAAGTTCCTACTGTCCAAAGAGACTTTAGTAAGGATTCCGGAAGGCTCTCGGGCGTAACTTTTTTGGTTGTCTTCACTTTCGCGATATCCGGGGCTGTGGCGATGGTCTACGAAGTCGGTTGGACCAGGGCGCTCTTGATGGTAATTGGTTCGAGCACCTATGCGTTCTCCGTTATGCTCTGTTCTTTCCTGGTTGGGATCTTTGTCGGAAGTTTCGTCTGTGCCAAGCATATTGACCGCGCGAAGAACCCGGTAGCTTGGTTTGCGGTGCTGGAAATAGGTCTTTGTTTGTTTGGAGTTCTTTCGCTAATCAACTTCAATTACTTACCGTGGTGGAATTTGCAGATCAATTCCTTCTGGCCGGAGAGTCCGGTCTTGAGCCTGGCGGCTCGGTTGTTTCTATCGGCTTGCATACTCATGCCGCTTACACTTTGTTTGGGTGCGTCCTTCCCGGCTGTCGTAAAAGCATGCACCGGCGAGTTCGAAGCGGTGGGAAGGTCGGTAGGAACGCTTTACTCAGTCAACACGTTAGGAGCGATTGTGGGGGCGATGGCCGCCGGATTTGTGCTTGTCCCAGCTTGTGGAGTGGAGCGTATGCTTACTCTGGCCGCTGTAATCAACCTGGTGCTGGGAGCGGCGCTTATGCTCAGCCTGAAGGAAACAAGCTTGCTTTGCAAGTCTTTGATTGTAGTTTTGAGCTTGCCGGTGCTCTATTTCTCCTGTCAGCCGCTCTGTCTGTGGGATAAGAGAGTCATGCTGATGGGACAGTCCGAAAGACGCCGATTGATTCGGGAGAACCGCCACTACGATTCATTTACGCAATGGGCGGACGGATTGTCCAAGCGCAATCAAATCGCTTTCTGGAACGATGGTCCATGCTCCACCGTGGGCATTCTGCATTGGACCGCCAGTGGTGGCAACTCGCTGGTAACCAACGGGCATGTCGACGCCAGCGACGGTGTAGACAAGACGACTCAGGCCTTAATAGCTTGTCTGCCATTAATCTGGAAGCCCGATGCCAGGGATATTGCTGTAGTCGGCTGGGGATCGGGGATGAGCGTGGGCGATGTAACGCTCTTTCCGGTCTCTTCCATTACGGCGATTGAACTCGAGCCGGCAGTTGTGACTGCTTCTAGCTTCTTTCATCACATCAATCATAGTCCAGAAAAGGATCCGCGTCTTCATCTGGAGATCAACGACGGGCGCAACTATCTTTTGTTGACGGACAAGCGGTTCGACGTAATTATCTCCGAACCGTCAAATCCATGGCAGGCCGGAGTATGCAATTTGTTTACGCGCGAATACTTTCAAAACTGTCAAGACAGGCTTAATCCTGGCGGCATACTTTCGCTCTGGTTGCAGACGGCGGAGGTGCCACCAGAAAACGTGCGCGGGATTCTTGCCAGTTTGCAAAGCGTCTTTCCATATGTGGCCGCCTTTCGCTTGAATTCTAGCAATCTGGCCTTGCTGGCTTCGCAAAGCCCGTTGCAAACAGACTACTCGTCATTGGTGGCAGCTTTCAAAAAAGGTCCCGTTGCCGATGAGTTGAGGAGTGTAGCAATCAACAGTCCGGAGAAATTGGCCTCACTGATCGAGATATCTCCGGACGCGCTGTCTCAACTTGCAGCGGGAGCGACTTTCAATGTTGACGATACCAACCGGCTGGAGTACGAGGTGGGATTGACTTATGAGAATCTGCGCTTTTACGACAAGAACAAGAAGTTAAGATCGAGCAACATCGGGCAGCCCTGGAAACTGCTGAAATTCTCAAATTACAACGATGTAGAAAAAGCTCTGCTCTTTGCTGAAATTGGCCGGCAAGCCTATCTGGACAACAGCCCTGAGCTCGGATTGGCCTGGGTGGGAGAATCACTGGCGGTGGCACCGACTACCGAGGGATTTCGGATTGCCGGAATCGCATTGTGGCATGAGAACCGGCGGACGGAGGCTCATGCAATGTGGCAGCAGGGCCTGTTGCTTGAGCCTGGGTGGCCAGATGTTTTTGTCGCGCGCGGTGTGGCGGAATGGAAGGATCGCCAGATCGAAGCAGCCAGGGCGGATTTGCGCAGGGCTTTTGAGTTGGCTCCCTCCTATGAGCCCGCTCGATTGCATCTGGCTGAGACTTACTCACCGTCGCAAAGTTATCAACTGCCTGATCATGGGCCTTTGGAATTCTTTCAATCATTTGCTAAGAAGCAAGATCCCGAAGAAGTAGAAAAGCTGCTTATGCCGCTGGTCAACAGCCGTTTTACCAAAGAACACCCGGAGGTATTGTATCTGCTCGGGCAGGCGGAGTATCAATTGGGACGAAAAGAATTGGCAGTAGGTTATCTCAAGCGTTTGCTTGCCGTCAGTCCGGATTCCATTATGGCCAGAAGAGTATTGGGGTGTTTGATGCTGGAAGATGGGCATGAAGAGTCAGCCGCCTATCTCTGGGGCAGATCGTTTGAAATTGCCAACCAGGTATATGACGATCTAAGTGAAAACGCAGAGGAGTTTTTGGGTGCAGGCAAGGAGAAGCTGGCGGTCAATGCTCTTACCCGTTGTCTTGAGTTAAAGCCGAGTCAAGCGAACCTCTCCTTCAAATTCCGTGAACTTTCCAAAGGCGATTCCGAAGCGACCGAAGCTGTAAGCGTTCTTGACAAGCTCTTCCGTTAGCAAAGTAGAGCGCTAAATGCGGGAGCATGGGCTAAGATCAATTTGCTGGACCGGGAGGTGGGAGACTTGAAATTTGGAAAGTTTGAGCTGTCGATCATTCGCGAATGTACTTTCAAATTAGATGGCGGTGCGATGTTCGGCGTTGTGCCCAAGACGCTTTGGAGCAAGCAAAGCGAGTCCGATCAGCTAAATCGAGTGAAGCTTTCGTGCAATCTTCTATTGATTGAGACTCCGGCCGGTAAAGTATTAGTTGAAACCGGAATGGGAGATCGCTGGAGCGACAAAGAGAAGGAGCGCTATGAAGTTAAGGCGCTGATCGATCACGGAAATGCCCTCAAACAGTTCGGTCTTTCCAATCAAGACATCGATGCGGTAGTGATTTCGCACCTTCATTTCGATCATGCCGGTGGTGCTACCAGGTTGGTGGATGGCAGGCTGGTGCCGACTTATCCCAGCGCCAAGTATTACGTGCAGCGTGGCGAGTGGGAGTTGGCGCACAATGCAAATTTGCGAGCCAGAGCCAGTTACCGTCAAGATGATTTCGAGCCGCTGATGCAACATGGTTGCTTGACGTTGTTGGAAGGCGATGCGGAGATACTGCCGGGGGTTTGGGCGAAGGTGACCGGCGGTCATACCAGCCATCACCAGGTTGTCTGGTTCCAGTCAGATGGTGAAACCGGCGTTTATTTTGCAGACCTGATGCCGACCAAATGTCACATCCCACCGCCGTGGGTGATGGGTTACGACCACTTTCCGCTGGAGAGCTGTGATGCGAAATCGCGGTGGCTTTCGCGCGCCACTAAAGAAGAGTGGCTGGTGGTCTTCGATCACGAGCCGGCGGTGCCTTGGGGGAAGGTTGAAGTTGATGGCACCGGCAAGTTCAGATTCTTGCCACTGCCGGAAAGTACTTTATCCGAGTGTTTCGCAGCGGTCTGATTCAGTCAATCTCGGCGAGACTCTTCGAAAACGTTGTGCAATTGACCGCATGCCGCATCGATATCGGTTCCGCGTTCAAGCCGGATTGTGACGGTTTTGCCCGAGCGCGAAGCAATCTCTTTGAAGCGCTGCTGGGCTGCCAGCGAAGGTCGTTCGTAGAGAACATGTCCTTCCGGATTGCGGGTCGGATTGTAAGGGATCAAGTTGATGTTGCAGTGGATGTCTCTGGTGATGTCAGCCAGCATCTTGGCTTGCTCCGGGCTATCTGTTTTACCGGCCAGCAGCACATACTCAATTGTTACGCGGCGGCCGGTAGTTTCAGCGTATGCCTTGACCGAATCCATCAGGTCTGGCAGCCCCCACTTCTTGGTAATCGGCACAATTTCTTGGCGGGTTTCCAAATCGGGGGCATGAAGAGAGAGCGCCAGTGTGATTTGTAACTTTTCTTCTGCAAGCCGTTTTATGCCAGGAACGATGCCCGAGGTGGAAACTGTAATGTGACGGGCGCCGATGCCGACAGACTCGCCCATGATCGCCAGCGAATCGATCACTTGATCGACATTGAGCAGTGGTTCGCCCTGACCCATGTACACGATGTTTGCCACTCTTTGACCGGATTCGCGTTGAATGCACATTACCTGGTCGACAATTTCGGCGGCGGAGAGATTGCGGATAAAACCCATATAACCGGTTGCGCAGAAGGTGCAGCCAACTGCGCATCCGACCTGGCTGGAGACGCAGGCGCTGAGGGTAGGGCGGTCATGAAATGACATTAAGACAGACTCGACCAGCTTGCCGTCCGGCAGCTCGAAAAGGTACTTACGTGTGCCATCTTTGCTTACTTGCAAGTGAGCGATCTGCAGTTGGGAGATTGTAGCGACTTGCTTAAGTTTGTCTCGGATTGCTTGAGACAGGTCGGTCATCTCATCAATCGAGCTTACCCATTTGGAGTAAATCCAGCTGTGAATCTGGCGAGCGCGAAAGGCAGGCAGTCCTAACTGACCGACAAAGTCGGTCAATTCCGCCAGGCTTTTACCCGAAAGGGCGAATTTGGTGTCTTCCGGCATGTTAAGAGTCCTAGCTGCCGCCAAGCCTGATTGCTCCGGCTTACTGTCAAACACATAATATCAAGATGCAAAGCCAACGATTGCTTGGCAAATCACTCCAGCCAATCCAGTTGAGTTAACAGCTCAAGGAAAGGACAATCGGGACGAAACAATGAAACTGGCACTGGCAACGGCTCTTTCAACGATTTACACTGACTCGGGATGTCAGCATTGCCCATGTTAGAATTGAGGGCTGGTCGTAAGAATACACACAATTAGAGTGTTCAGAAAACATTATGATTCTGAGCTCTGGAGAAATATTTTAGATGTCTGATAGCTGGGATGATAAGGCACGGCAGTGGCTCAAAGGGCTCTTCGGCGACACCAATGAGAAGCGCCTGAAGGGACTGCAGGCATATGTGGAGCGCACAAATGTCTTCGAGTCCGAACTGTCGAAGTTAAGCGATGACGAGCTGAGGGGAAAGACTGCCGAGTTTCGTCAAAAGATAGATAACGCTTTGGCCGGCGTCGAAGATATTCAGCTCATTGCCGCCGACGCGCCCAAAATGCCCGGACAGCTTCGGACTCAAAAGGACAAGGTGCTCGGGCAAGTGTTGGAGAAAATGTTGCCGGAGGCTTTTGCCGTTTGTCGCGAAGCCGGCAAGAGAACGCTTGGTATGCGGCATTTCGATGTGCAACTTTTAGGTGGCGCGGCGTTGCATTTCAACAAGATATCCGAGATGCGCACCGGCGAAGGCAAGACGCTGGTGGCGACTCTGCCGGCATATTTGAACGGTTTGTCCGGCAGGGGCGTACACGTTGTAACCGTCAACGATTATTTGGCCAGGCGAGACGCCGAGTGGATGGGGCAGATCTATCGATTTCTCGGGCTATCGGTCGGGCTGATTTATTCTCATCAGCCCGATGCCGAAAAACATGCTTCTTATCGGGCTGATATCGCATATGGTACCAACCATGAATTCGGATTTGATTATCTGAGAGACAACATGCGCACTTCGCTGGATCAGCTTGTCCAGCGTCCCTATTACTACGCAATCGTCGATGAAGTCGACAACATCTTGATTGACGAAGCCAGAACTCCGCTTATTATCTCGGGATTTCCGACTGAGTCTTATGTCGAGCTCTATCAGCACATGGCTGCTGTGGCACCGATGCTCGAGCGAGGCAAGGACAAGGATGACGAGGACTGCGACTACTATGTCGATGAGAAGTCCCGCAACGTGCTCTTGACTGAAAGAGGGATAGATAATGCCGAGAAGATCTTGGGGACAAGCGATCTTTACGATGTCAAATGGAATCTCGCCCACCACTTGACCCAGGCGCTCAGAGCCAAAGAGCTTTACAAAGTCGACACCGACTACGTAATCAGACCGAATGAAGAAGGGAAGCCTGAGATTGTAATTGTCGACGAGTTTACCGGGCGGATGATGATCGGTCGCCGTTGGAGCGACGGGCTGCATCAAGCAATTGAGGCTAAGGAACGTGTTCCGATTCAAGAAGAGACGATGACTTATGCATCAATCACTTATCAAAACCTCTTCCGGCTCTATCCGAAGCTGTCCGGTATGACCGGCACGGCTATGACCGAAGCGCCGGAATTTCAAAAAATCTACAATCTTGATGTGATGTCTATCCCGACTAATCGGGCTAATATTCGGATCGACAATGCCGACGTGATTTATAAGACCGAGTTGCAGAAATATTACTCGGTAGTCGAAGAGATAGTCGAGATGCACAAGCTTGGCCGGCCGGTGCTGGTAGGTACAACCAGCATCGAGAAGTCCGAGTTAATCGACGAGCTCTTGAGCAAGCCGCACAAGATGGGAGAGTATTTGAACCGAAAGCTGCTGAAAGCGGTCGATATGATCAAGCGCCAGAAGCTTGAAGGACCGGCGATCGATGGTCTGAAGAAGGTCTTCGAGCGACCGGGACTAATCGATGCCGACAAATTCCTCGAGCTGTGCCAGCAGGTTGAAAAGGAATTTCCGAAAGCAGATGAGCTGGTCGAAAAGTGTTACTCGGTTCAACGCACCGCAGCTGTGATTGCGGCGATCCGCAAAGGAATAAATCACAGCGTTTTAAATGCCAAGTATCACGAGAAGGAAGCGCTGATTGTGGCGCAGGCCGGCAGAAAGGGTGCCGTCACCGTCGCTACGAATATGGCCGGGCGCGGCACCGATATCTTGCTGGGCGGAAACCCTGAATATTTGGCCAAAGAAAAGCTGAAGAAAGATGGGTTCTTGCCCGAACAGGAAGGATATGAGGAGAAAGTAAAAGAGCTGACTTCCAAGTTCAAAGCGGATACCGACAGAGAGCATGACGAAGTCGTGTCGCTGGGTGGATTGCATATTATTGGAACCGAGCGACACGAATCGCGGCGGATCGACAATCAATTGCGCGGACGCGCCGGGCGTCAGGGAGATCCGGGTACCACCCGTTTTTTCCTGTCTTTGGAAGACAATCTGATGCGCATCTTCGGCGGCGATAAGATTGCGCGCCTGATGGAGTTCATCAAGGTCGACGAAGAGATGCCGATTGAATCGGGGATGGTAACCAAGTCGATTGAAGGTGCTCAAAAGAAGGTCGAAGCGCACCATTTCGACATGCGCAAACATGTTTTGCAATACGACGACGTTTTAAACACGCAGCGCGAAGTGATCTATCGAGAGCGCCGCAGAATTCTGGAGAAGGCTGATTTGAAGTCGGGCATTATCGATATGCTTGAAGAGCATCTCGATATCGTGCTGCACACTTATATCAACTCAGAAGATCCGCCGGAAACCTGGGAGGAAACCGGACTTCCGGAAGTGTTGTCGACATTGCGCAACGACGTGCCGATGCTTGAGGAGATTAAGGTCGACGAATTGATGGGGCTTGCATACGACGAGCTGAGAGAAAAGTTGCTGGATGCCGTCAAGCTGGCCTATGAGGTGCGGGAAGAGCATATCGGACCGGAGAATATGCGCGAGCTGGAAAGGCAAGTTCTACTTAGAACGATCGACAGTAAATGGGTCGATTACTTGCACAATATCGATATCTTGCGAGAAGGGATTCATTTGCGCGGATACGGACAGCGCGACCCATTGCAAGAGTACAAGCGGGAAGCCTTTGAAATGTTCAATTCATTGTTGCGTTCGATTCAGGAGGAGTCTTTGCAGCTGCTCTTCCGAGCTCAGCCGGTTATGCTAAATCTTGAAGAGCTCGAAGAATTGATTCATCCCGATGAGCTGGATGCAGGCGAGGAGGACGAATCCTTCAGTGAGCCGGACAGCCCGGCAAGTGAAATTGAGACAGCCGGGCAAAAGGTTGGCTCGGACGATACTGTGGTGACTTAGTGCGCTGTGCGACTGTTATCTTTTGACACTAGTACTGCTCGATTACAGCTTTGTCTCTTTGAAGACGGGCGAGTGCGGGCTGCCGAGGTGATTGAGCCGCAGCAGGCAAATCGGCAGGAGGCCGCTGCCATGCTGGTGCCCAGCATTGTCCGGATGCTGGAGCAGGCGGCTTGGCGCAAGGAAGATTTGGCGGCCTTGGTGGTGGGAGTCGGTCCTGGTAGCTTTACCGGGATAAGAACAGGTCTGGTCACTGCCCGGACGCTTGCTCATGCGCTGGCTTTGCCGCTCATAAGTGTTTCGGGCTTTGAATGTCTGGCGCATCAAGTAAAGCTTCCGGTCGGAATCGCTTTGGCCTGCGGACCACAGTTTTATTTCGCTGCTGCTTTCGAATCGGGAGCGGGCGGTGCTTTTCTACCCCGATTGGAGCCGGCTTATCTCACGGCGGAGCAACTTCAAGAGAAGCTCAATTTGAGCGCTCGCTGGCTGGCAGACGAAGCAGCTCTTATTAATTTGCGTTCCGCCTGCCAGAGACTTGGCGCTGCGGTGGAATTTGACAGTCTGCCTGAAATAAAGAATATGGCCGAAACACAAGCTCAAATCGCTTGGGATCGGTTATCTTTGAGAGTGCCGGGAGGTATTGGCAACGCTGCCGACCTTTCAGCTCTAACCCAAGAGTATCACTGGAGTCGGATTGAGCCGCTTTATCTCCGCGGTCCTTCCGTAACCCTAAAGAGGTAAGGTTGGAGATTCGAATCAGGCCAATGATGCTGAGTGACCTCGATGAGGTTATGGAGATAGAGCCGGTGGCTTTCGGCAGCCATCACTGGTCGCGGAATTCTTTCATCAACGAGTTGAGCAATCCAAGCGGGCATTATTTCACTGCGAGTGCGCCCGGTGGCAGCGGACAATTGCTCGGTTACAGCGGGTTCTGGTTGATCGGAGAAGAAGCGCACATTACAACACTGGCAGTTCATCCTGATGTTCGTAGGCAATATATTGGCGAGCGGCTGCTCATCCACGACATCGAGCAGGCGCTAAAGGTAGGTGCCAATTGGATGACGCTGGAAGTGCGCGTTTCAAACGAGATGGCTCAGCAATTGTATTTCAAGTTCGGTTTCAAAAGTCTTGGTTTTCGACCCAAGTATTACCAAGACAATAGTGAAGATGCGCTTGTACTCTGGACTGAAAATATAAGGTCGCCGGAGTTCAAGCAATTGGTCGAGCAAAGGCGCGGGCATCTTAGGAGCAAGTTATCCGAACATGGTAAGCTGCGTCTGGATAGCTCTGAGGCTGAACTGCGCCGTGTGGAAGGCGGGCGTTGCGACGGGGCGGTAGAATCTAAACCTCAAATGGAGGTGTGACTTGCGTTTAGCCCTTGCCGAAAAGTTTGACGAGTTGAAGCGGAAGTCCGTGGTCGGGCAAGTCGTGGTTGTTTTGCTCGGTGTGCAGCTTCTGTTTTTCAGCTCTTTTACTGCGTTGCCTCTGCCGACTGCAACCGAGAAGAATCTGGCCGCTTTCATTCACAATCAAGAATTAGCTGTTACGTACATGTTGCCGGCATCGCTTCAAGAAAAGGCGATTGAGCGTTTTCCGGTTTTGTTGCGGCCGGTAAATGATGTTCGCTATAGCCTCTATGTGCCGATTATTCCGACTGCGATCTTCTTAGGTTACGTTCTGGGTGACATGCTCGGCTTGTTTGCAGCTGGCCTATACTTGATCGTCGGCATGACCTTACCGTTGCTCGGTATCTATCCGTTTGCCAGTGGTGGCGGGCTGACATACTGGAGTCAGCCCGGATTTGGATATTTATGTGGAGTGGTGGTAGCGGCTTGGATGAGTGGTCGGGCGACCTACAAGCGGCGTACCAGCTTCCGGCAGTTTTTAGCGCTCTTGAGTGGTCTTTTGGCTGCGCATTTGCTTGGGCTGGCCTATCTTATGGGCAGTTGCCTACTGTCGATTTTCGTCGACGGCACTCCCAGATTTCCTCAGTGGAGACCGTGGGTCTTCGAAGAGGTGCGCAATCTGACTTGGTATACGCAGCCTTATGACGTCCTATTCTCAATCATCTTGATCGGGCTTGGCTTTCCATTTCGCTGGCTGGTTGGAACCCTAACTGCCCCGGATATGAGTCCTAGACCGCGGTCATCTCAGCGAATTGAAGATTTAGATCTGGTCTAAGGGGGCGCGATGAACTTGACTGTGAAGCGGGTCGCACAGCTGGTTGCCGGCTCTGCTTGTTTGACCGGCTTGGGCGCTTTGTATTACGCCAATCAAATTGAATCTCGCCGTTTTCAGCTTGAGATTGTTCGTGTCACCACAGGTGGTGGCAGCCGCTCCCGCTCCCCTTGGCGCATCTTGCATCTGTCGGATCTCCATCTTTGCGATCCCGAACGGGAGAAGATAGACTTTCTAAAGAAAGTTACCGAAGAGCAATTCGACTTGGTGGTGTTGACCGGAGATGTGTTCGAGAATTTTACGGGACTTCCCTACATACACGAGATCTTGTCTAGAAAACCGAAGTTTGGCGCCTATGCCGTATTGGGCAATCACGATTACTACAATTACACGCTCTTTCATAAGACAATTGGAAGAGTCTATCGAAAGTTTCGCCATCCGCCAGAAAAGCGTGATGTCGAACCATTTGTCAAAGCGTTGGAGAAGGGTGGTTTTACGGTTCTGCGCAATTGCAGCGTGAATCTAAAGGAGCAGGGGATTTTCCTGGTTGGTATCGATTATCCAACCATTGAGCACGGAGCGCTAGGCGAGTTGCTGTCGGAAGCGGCAGCCGATCAGTTTAAACTAGTGCTTTTTCACGTGCCGATATTTCTTGATCGAATTCGCATTGCCGGTGCGCATCTGGCTGTCGGTGGGCATACTCATGGCGGGCAAGTTCGTCTGCCTGGATTCGGCGCGATCATCACCGACTCCGAGTTGCCGAGACACGAGGCCTCTGGCCTTTTCTTCCGCGGAGAGACTGCCTTTCATATCTCACGCGGACTAGGTGCCGATCCACGCTCCAACATTCGTTTCTTCTGCCCGCCGGCGGCGACTATTATCGAAGTCGTACATCAATTCAATTAGGAGACAACGCTTCTTGCGGCCGGTCAGGATGAGCCGGGCCAATGTGATTTCAACTGTCTGAAAATCGAGGAGAGCGAGTCCCGACTTAAGGCAAGCGGAAAGTTGGTGCCGTTGTAGGTAAGTATGCCGGCGATAACCTTTTGCTGGACCGACATCCGCGGTAGCGTCACTGCTGGGCTGGCTGGTTTACTATGTTCGTCTTGATACGGCGCGAGCACCTGATCGAAAGAGAGAGACACTGAGTCTTGCTGCTCCTGGTGGGGATCGATTTCTCCCTGGAAAGAACCGGTGATAAATCGCTGGCTGTCATCAGATTCTCCTTTAGGAGAGAAGGAAAGTTCTAAGTGATTGTCATTGCTTACATGACCATCGATGATGTCGAGTACAACTCCCGAGCCAATGGCGATGCTGCCACCGACGCTGGTAGGGTGCCTTATGAGCTCGAGTGTGATGTGACCGAGCTTGGCGTCTTGCGTAACGTACTCGCCGCTGTAATCACTGGTAATCCAGCTTATGGCCAGTACGCCGAGTGCAACTATTGCGCAGGCCAATACGATCGAACGAATCAACTGTAGAGGAGGCTCGCTCTGTCCAGGCGATTCCGGTGGCAGTTGATCTCGGTAGCGAGATCCCGTTGAGCGGGTCATTTGAACCACCTTAAGGTATCAAATCCGGAGTCGAGTGATAAAGATAGCGGATTGTAGCGGCGTCATTAGGCGAAATTGTACCGTTGCCGTAGTACAAACTCATCAAGTCTGCAGAATTTCGGCTGTGTCCGTCAATGCCTAAGGCATGACCGAATTCATGAGCGGCCGCCGCTCGCATCTTCTGAAAAGGCATGGGAGCGCCGTTTGTGTCTGTGGTGCGCAGCATAATCACTACCGGCTTGAAATCCGCTTTGCCGCCGGCCATGATCGCCTTGTAGGGAAAAATGTCCTTGGATGTGTACCCTCTGATATCTCCGGCAAACAACGCCATGCCGGTTTTGTCAACGAAGTGATTGACCCAGAATACAAACACATCGGCGTCTGGTTCATTGGTGAGTTGGAAAGAATACAAGCCTTCTCGTTCGAAGTTCTTCCACATCCCGATGCCTTGCAAGGCAGCGTTGTAATGCTGCTCATCGAAACCTTGGGCAATTGGCAGGGATTCGAATTGGCCGGGAGTGCTCAAGATGCCAGCGACCAGTTTCGGCCAGCCGGCAACATTGCTTGTGTTAGCGATCGGAGCTCCGACTTCCTCGTCAATGAAGCCATCAATGGCTGCCCCGTGCGAAATATAGACTTTGAGCGGCATCTGCTCTTTGATCCAGCGAACATTGCCCATTCTGCTGCGAAACTCCGGGTAAACTACGCCGGAAGTTGCGGCTGGCCGCGCTTGCCTGGCCGCCAGTTGAGACTTGGATTGGGCAAGAGATTGTGGTGCGAGCGCAATTGAAACAAGCAAGAGCACAGGCAGGAGACCGGAAAGGCAACAAGAAACTTGGTGAATCAATAAAACACCTAACTCTTTCGGCGAGCGCTCTTGCCGGAGCTTTTCTGTGGACATCGTCGCGGAAACCTTTCGTTTGAATCTAATCGGCTACCCCTGTTCTACCACAACCTCAGGTTGGTATCTCAGTCGGTAAAAATTGGCTGTCTGTCAGCATTTTTGCCTGAACAAGGTCTGTCGGCAAATTCTTCGAATCCCAAATGATAACAATGCAGGGGCTTACGGAATTCGGCCGGACTGCGAACAAAATCAAGAGGGCATATATAGCCAACTTTCGATACAGCTTTATAAATGAATGGTTAAAGGTTCGCGATGGGCTTGAGTTTGCGGATACAAATAACCTACGCCGCTTCGGTGGCACTTCGCAGTATCTCCAGTAGAGGGGCTTGAGGGATCGAGCCCGTTGGGGCAGCACCAACCCTGCGGTCAATTTAGTAAATGCGGCGGGCTCACCCGCCGTTTTTGCTTTAAGCACGCATTGGCCAAGGCTTCAGTTCTGCGGTCGCCTATGCTGCAAATTGGTTCACAGTTGAATCAACTTGAAATCGGGTTAAACAGCAAGCTTGAATCAGGTGATTGGTGTTCGAGAAATTCCTCAACCGATATCGGTTGACGGCCAGGCGTAAGTTCATCGGTTAACTGGATGGCGTTGTTAGTGCGCCAGCCAAACTTAAAACGTAGGCTGCTGCCTTATATAATGATTTTTTCCAGAGAAAACGGCAGGTATCAAATGTCAACAGGGGCGAACCGGTCGCTCAGGGCGATCCTCCTTGCAGCCGGGCAGGGAAAGCGAATGAAGTCGTCTCTTCCGAAAGTACTTCATCAGGTCTTAGGCCGAGCAATTCTTTCCCGTGTGCTCGATGCAGTAGATCAGCTTGAACTAGAGCATGTATATGTAGTAGTCGGTCATGGCGCCGAAGGCGTACGTGGTTATCTAGAAAGCAATCCGCCAAGAACGCCTTGGTCGACCCATTTACAGGAGCCTCAACTTGGCACCGGTCATGCCGTGCAGCAGGTTGCGAGCCAGTTAGAGGGATTCGCTGGGACGTTACTGGTTTCGGTAGCAGATACTCCTTTGCTGACGGCTGAGACATTGCGCCGTTTAATTGACACCCATAGAGAAGAGAATGCTGTTGCTACCTTGTTATCGACCGTAGTGGATGATGCAAAAAGCTATGGCAGGATTGTGCGCGATGGTAGCAACAAAGTCGAGCGTATTGTTGAAGACAAGGATGCAAGTGCAGCCCAAAAGCAGATTCGTGAAATCAATACAGCTATCTATTGTTTTGAATGGCCGGCTGTGCAAGCGGGGCTGATGAATCTTACGAACGACAATCAACAAAAGGAATACTATCTGACTGACTTGATCGGCTGGGCAAATGAAGAGCACCATAGCGTCTCGGCGGTACTTGCCACGGATTGGCGGGAGGTCTCAGGTGTCAATTCCAGGCTCGATTTAGCCGAAGTCAATCGGCTGCTCAAAGAGCGCACGAATGAGCGGTTAATGCTCGTCGATGGGGTAACAATCCTCGATCCCGAAAGCACTTGGATCGCGCCGGAAGTCTCGATCGGGGCAGATTCGGTGGTTTATCCAGGCTGTGTGTTAACCGGCAATGTGACCGTCGGCTCGAACTGTACGATTGGCCCGCATACGACCATGCAAGGACACGTGAAGGTAGGCGATCGCACCGCTGTCATGCAGTCGTTGGTAGTTGACTCGGAGATTGGCTCTCAATGCCGAGTTGGACCGTTTGCGCATCTGCGCGAAGGCACGCAAATTGCCGAGGCAGTGAGAGTCGGCAATTTTGTCGAAGTTAAAAAGAGCTCAATCGGGTCTGAGACTAATGTTTCTCACTTAAGCTATATAGGCGATGCTGAAATTGGTTCCAAGACAAATATTGGAGCTGGCACGATTACGGCCAATTACGATCACGTTACAAAATCGAAGGAACGCACCGTAGTTGCGGATAATGTTTCGACCGGCAGCAATTCCGTTTTGGTGGCTCCGGTAAAGATTGGAGCGGGAGCCAGTGTGGCGGCCGGCACAGTGGTTACAAAGGATGTGCCGGCTGGCGCATTGGCGGTCGGACGCGCTCGGCAGGAGAACAAGGCTGATTGGGCCGACAATAAGAGAAGGCGGGTGGGAGAAGCGCTTAAGTGATTCGTTGCCTGTGCAGACGATTCAGCTACTAAGCACATGTTCTTGGCTGTTCGGACTCACCAACAGCAGCTCACTTCTCCAGTTCTGGCATAGATTCCTGCCCGGCATCGAGTGCAGATAAGAATGTCAGTCGATTGCGCTCGGCATCAGCAAAGGATGTCGAGTCGACAGTGATGTATTTGACCAGGTGAAGCGGCACCAGATGTTTGGAGTAATCTCGCGACATTGGTCTGTCGGCCTCGCCGTAGCACTCTAGTTCGATATAGTCATGGCCGACTCGCAAAACTCTGCCTGTTAGAGCCGTGCCGTCGGTGAAATGCAATCTTGCCCAGCATTTCTTGTCGCAAAGCCTTTCCAAGCGCATTTTGAGATTCATCATGACAGCCTCACCAAGTGGCGTATGCGGGCTCCAGAGTGTAGGAATGCAATGACTTTTGGCAACGTCTTACTTCGATTCTAGCACTATCATTCAAGGTAAAACTGCCACTGTGTTTAGCTTCGCGGATAGTCAAGGGAATTCAGCTTGCAATTAGCGAATTGGAGCAGTTGCCGATAAAGGTGAATGTCAAGCACATGTTTGGGATCGGCTTTGCAAAGCTGTTGCTGCTCGATTGCAAAATTTCATAAGTTTTAGCAATGAGAATTCTCGATGTTATCGATATGAGCATCGCCGCGGAAAATGTCAATACTTGCTCTTTTGTAATTAGGATTTACACTGACTCTGGTATGCACTCGCTGCCAATCGCGGCTTGCAGAGCCGCAATACACGAAGTGCAACTGAGAGCTATCGCTTCGATCTGCTAAGGAATATGTGGTGGCACTTAGGTCAAAGCAAGCACTCGATTAACTACAAACACAATTACTAGAAACGGATAGGGACGGATGCAAGACTATAGCCTGCCTGCCAACTTGGCAAAGCGGATCCAAGATTTGATCGGACGCGAGCAAAGCTATTGGGAAGATGAGCTTTACTCCCTCGAGGCC
>CAZSNX010000030.1:5490-18147 GCA_964607945.1 uncultured Candidatus Obscuribacterales bacterium | reverse complement strand
GTATGCAAATGAGAGCCCCGTCAAGGAACCCAAGAGTGACGACTGATAAGCCAAAGGCCCAGGCCGGGCTGGGCAAGATTTTCGGACTCGTCGCATTACTTACGGTCGCTTCAAAATTAGCCGGTCTGGCGCGAGACATCATAGTCCTGCAGTTCTTCGGCACGTCATACATCAACGACGCCTACAACTACGCTTATCTGCTCACTGGCAATATCTTAATACTCTTCGGTGGATTGGGCGGTCCATTCCATTCCTCGACGGTTGCCATTCTCACACCGCGCAAGAACGAGGAGGGAACTGGCCGGCTGGTCGCGCAAATCACCTTCTTCACGGTTCTTGTATTGACAGCGCTTGCCATCGGCGCCTGGATTTTCGCACCGCAATTGGTATCAATGATTGCACCATCACCAGGGCATAGCGCACCCTACCGACAGCAGCTCTGGGCTGCGACGGTGGCACAGCTGCGCATCATGCTGCCGATCGTTGTAATCACCGGTGTAGTAGGCATTTCCTACGGAATTCTCAATGTCTACGGCAAGTTTTTCTGGCCGTCTCTTTCACCGGCAATTGCCAGCGCGGCAATAATTGTGGCGGTGCTGGGCTTTTCAGGGGCAGATGCCGGCACCTGCCTGGCAGTCGGAACATTAGTCGGTGCAGTCGGGCAGATGTTCGCTCAACTGCCCGGAGTGTACAAAGCAGATCTTAAGTGGGGGCTGCCAACTAAGCCGCAACCAGGGCTTCAAGACTACTTCTCAATGCTCTGGCCGGCCGTCATAAGTACTTCAGTGGGACAGCTGACCGTTTATGTAGATTGCTTTTTCACCTCCCAGTTACAAGAAGGGGCCTGGACGGCGATCGTTAATGCCAACAGACTGGTGCAACTGCCACTGGGAGTGCTGCTGACCGCGATGCTGGTTCCAATCCTTCCCCGCTTCACAGAGCAAGTTGCCGCAGGCGATATCGAAGGTTTGAAATCCGAGTTTAAAAGGGCGCTGCGCTTTTTGTGGTTTCTGGCACTGCCGCTGACCGCATTGCTTTTCGCTTGCCCGTCAGAAATGATTCGTGTTTTGTTCCAGCGCGGTCACTTCGATCAACAGTCCACCCGGCTTGTAACGGAAGCCTTGATTTTCCTCGTCCCATCAATCTTCTTCTACGTCGCACGCGATTTGATTACCAGAGTCTTCTACGCACACCATGACTCGACCACACCTTATCGAGTGGCGATGATCGCCATATTCGTCAAGGCAGTTCTGGACTGGCTGCTGGTTGGGCAACTGGGAATCGGCGGAATATCGCTGGCTACTACGCTGATTACAGTCTTCAATCTCTGCCTGCTTACATACTTCCTCAAAAAGAAAATCGGCCCGCTGGGATTTACAAGCGTTGCCAGACCGCTTTCAGTCATGCTGGGCGCATCTGCCGCTTGCGGTGCGACTGCATATTTCTTACAACACTGGCTAGCATCGCAGCTTCCTTCAGCGAGCCTGCCGTGGCTTCTGTCAGCGCTGGCGATTTCCTGCATCGCCGGACTGTCGATCTACTTAACAGTCTGCGTGGCGCTGAAGCTGGAAGAACCTTTCTTCCTGCTCAAACGACTGCCACTGGCAAAGAAATCATGAGTTGTTTAAATCACCTGGGCAAAACCGCATCCCCCACTATCGCCTTGCAGCCGGTATTGTGATATCGTGACTTTCAGGGCTGACAGGAGCTCGAATGTTACAGAGTCTGTCTCAGGGGAATGCGCGCACAGCAATTTGTGCGCTCTGCTGCGCCTGGCTGATTTGCGCATTACTGGCAAGACCGGCTCAATCACAGCAATCACAGTCGGCTGCGGAAGCCTCGATTGCTCCAAGCGACATCGAGGCGCTGCCAGAGCCCACTCCGCAACCACGAATCGCACCGCTACGCGGGCAAGTGGAGCATTTTACAGACATCGTTCCCAACGCTGCGACTCCGAACAGTTCTCAGCCGCCCGGCCAGCCAGACTCAGATCCGTTCGCCGGCCTGGTTCGGCAGAATGCATCGCCTGACGACCGGCAGAACGCGCAACCGAAGCCGCGCGTGCCGGATCTGCGAGGCTTACTGCAGACGCTAATGTCTATGCAAGGGGTGCAAGAGCAGCCCCGACCGTCCGCACCACCGGCAGTGCGTCCCGACTGGATACCAGGATACGCATACACTAATGAGTTTATGGTGGCACCCTATCACAACCTGAACGGTCTCTGGTTCGACCGGCAATTACTGCCGCGCAGGCCGAAATGGATAAAACTGTCCGAATCGGTGTCCAAATTCTGGAAGGGCTTCGTACCTGATCCGTGCCTGGTGCTAATCACGCCGCTGCCGGAGGCGCCGAACAACTTTTCGTTTAAGAGTCCGGTCCACCGCGCGCCTAACGGTTGGTTGCAGTACACCGGTGAAGCGGACCGTTCCGGATTCCCACTTTACCGCTATTGGTTCGGCCGCCCCTAAGCGAAGTAAAAGGCTGCTCCCAATATTGCGTACACGGCCAGTAGTTGCACGCCCTCCAGCCAGTTGCACTCGCCGTCTAATGTGACAAACGCCAGAATGATTACCGCCACCACGACCGCCAGCACTTCTACCGGACTAAAAAAGAGGTTCATCGGCTGGCCCATCAAGTGACTGGCAAAGACCAATATAGGCGCAATCAGCATGGCAATTTGAGACCCGGAACCCAAGGCGATGTTGATCGATAGGTCCATCTTGTTCTTCATCGCCATCAAGATGGCCGTGCTGTGCTCGGCAGCATTGCCGATAATCGCTACCAGGATGACACCGATGAAAAGCTGGGTGATGCCCAACTGATGAGCTGTAGCCTCAACCGCATGCACCAGCAGCTCGCTCAAACCAACAACTGTTACAGTCGTCAGAAACAAGATAGTGATCGACTTTCTAACGCTCCAGCCCGAAACGCCGATCGCCTCCTCGGCTTCACTATCCACGTCGCGAACGTAAAGATGTTTGTGAGTTCTCAAACTGAACCATAAACTCAATACATAAGTCAGCAGCATAATGCCAGAAATAGCCAGAGCCAACCTGTGCTCGCTGATATGCCTGCCGGCCGGCAATGTGAAATGGAAAACAGCCGGCACAACCAGGCTGATGGCGGACAGCGCCAGCAGCGTCGAAGACGTGGTCGCCGCTGTTCGGTTGAATGTCTGCCGGTCGTACTTGAAGCCGCCGGCCAGTATGCTGCCGCCCAGGACCAACAAAATGTTGCCGATGATTGAACCAATGATGGACGCCTTCACAACTTCCTGTAGCCCGGCATGCAGCGCCGCCAAACCGATGATTAGTTCGCAAGCGTTCCCAAAAGTGGCATTGAGCAACGCGCCAGGCCCTTCTCCCATGCGATCGGCCAAATGCTCGGTGGCTTTGCCCATATAGCCCGCCAACGGCACAATCGCCAGGCAGGAGCTGAAAAACACAATAAGCGGCGACCAGCCAAGGAAATGCGCGATGACAGGAATTGGGATGAATATCAGCAGGTATTGCATTCAGAAGAAAGCCGGTGAATTGAAACTGCAAAAAACACGTCGAAACTAGCGCTAAGGACCCTTAATCCTATACGGTCCAAGCATAAAAACGATCAAAGCACCCCCGTGACAAACGGTCTGACCGCTCCCCAATTCGTTGCGCTATTTGCTGGCCGGGATTCACTTAAGAAATCATGAAATCGAGCCTGTAAAAGAGTTAACAGGAAGCTATTCAGTCGCGTATATACAGCGTGGGCAGTCCTGTAATATGCTGTTACCTCAGGAACAAATCTACACATTTGGCGGCTTGACGCCGCGAGGGAGGGTAGCTGAATGACAGCCCTTAAGTCGGCAGAAAGACCGACGATGGAGTGTGAGACTAAGCATTTCCTGATGGCTCAAAGACAGCTTGACGAAATAGCTCTGGAAATGGGTCTAGACCCGGAACTGCACGAGCGTCTTCGATACCCAAAGAGATCGTTGATAGTTACCATCCCTGTTCGCATGGACGATGGCTCGGTAAAATCCTTCACCGGCTATCGCGTGCAGCATGACGTCACGCTCGGGCCGGCAAAGGGCGGCATCCGGTTCCATCCGGAAGTAAACCTGGGAGAAGTCTCCTCTCTGGCCATGCTCATGACCTGGAAGTGCGCACTGATGGGACTTCCATATGGCGGAGCCAAAGGCGGCATTCGCTGCGAGCCATGGAAATTATCAATGGGTGAACAAGAGCGCCTGACTCGCCGATACACCTCTGAAATTATCAACCTGCTCGGTCCGGACAAAGACATTCCAGCTCCTGACATGTACACCAACGAGCAAACCATGGCATGGATCATGGACACGTACAGCATTAATGTCGGGCATACCGTACCGAGCGTGGTCACCGGTAAGCCGGTATCAATCGGCGGGTCCTTTGGACGCACCGAAGCTACCGGGCGTGGTGTGGCTTACTGTGTAAAGCGAGCCGTCAGTCATTCCGGGCTGGACAGCACCGCTCCCACTGTTGTTGTTCAGGGTTTCGGCAATGTCGGCGCCGTAACGGCCAAACTGCTCTCCGATTCCGGCTACAAAATAATCGCCGTCTCGGACGTTCATGGCGGCATCTACAATCCCAAGGGATTGGACATTCCGAGATTGCAGGCTTACTTGAGCGAGATGGGTAAAGTTAGCGGCTTTCCTCACTCTGAGGAGATTTCGAACGCCGACTTGCTACAACTGAACTGCGACGTGCTCGTTCCTGCAGCATTGGCTAACCAAATCCACGAAGGTAACGTGGAAAAACTGAAGTGCAAAATTCTGGTCGAAGGAGCAAACGGACCGACCAGCCCAGAAGCTGATAAATACCTCTACGAAAAGGGTGTGTTTGTAGTGCCGGACATTCTTGCCAATGCCGGCGGGGTGACAGTAAGTTACTTCGAATGGGTGCAAGGACTAATGCACCTTTTCTGGAGCGAAGACGAGGTCAACAACAAGCTGGAGCAGATTATGGGCCGTGCTTGCGACCAGGTCTTCGAAATGATACTCAAGTCCGGTCTCAGACCACGCATGGCAGCTTTGCGCATCGGCATCGGACGCCTGGCAGAAGCGAAACGCCTGCGCGGGCTGTATCCGTAAATCGAGCAAAGATAACCGAACAGATTGAACGTTGGACCTGCCGGCTGGCAGGCAGCGAAGCTTGAGCCAGCGCTAAAGGCTGAGGCTTTATCTTCGCCGGACAAATACTTGCCGGCCGCGAGCGGCCTGCTTCAACACGCTTATAATAGATTCAGTTTTCCCTGTAGCCGGCCAGCTACTGAAGTGGCTTGAATGTTCCAGCCCAAGAAGCAACAACCCTCGCAGATTTCCAACGTACGGCTGCCCAAATTGCCGTCCAATCCAGGTTTTGATGATATTCAGTACGCGGTCAGCCAAGCTCAAAGAGGTCGCGGTCGAGCAGTAGAGCTGCCCTGGACTGCTGGGCATGCATCATTCTTGCTTTCGCTGGTGGTCGCCCCGGACGGCGGCGAGCAGACTTGGACGATGCACGCTGGCGACGGTTCAGACGCCAGAGTGCTATGGACATATGCGACCGGCGATTTGCAGCTCATTTTGAACCTGGTTCTAGGAGAATCCAGCGGTGGTCAATTACAAGATAAAGCGCATCAGGCCGGCGCGTATGTTTCGGCCATAAAACCGCCGGAAGCGAACAAAGAGTCGCAGCAAAACGATTACAGTCAGCCTCATTCCACTCCGACCTGGCAGCTTGATCCAGCCTTGACCGACTCGACTACGAGGGCCAGAGCGATACTCTCCGGCGACCTCCGCAATATGCAGGTACCAAATCTCCTCCAATCAGTCGTATTGAGTAAAATGACCGGACGGCTGGGAGTGGTATCCGAGCAGGGTAGCTCAGATTTATATTTTGAGTCGGGGGTGCCGATTCATGCTCAGATTGGGACCACGATGGGAGACCTGGCGATCATAGAGCTGCTCATGTGGGAAGACGGCCAGTTTCAATTCTATCCAGACGAACGAACAAGCCACCGAACCGTCAATAAACGCCTCGATTCACTGCTCATGGAAGGCGTCACGCTGGTTGACCATAATAAGTTTCTGTTAGAGCACGGAGTTAAATCACAATCGTTTCTTTTGAGAAAGCAAAAGAACATTGCAGAAGCTCAGTTCGAACAAATGGTTCAAAAGGGTAGCCCGGTCGACCTCGCGATTCAGAAGCGCTTCTACCAAGCCATCGACAATAAGAGCACCCTCTATGATGTGCTCCGAAAGGTGCCGTTACCGAAAACGGAATGGATACCAATCATGTTCAACATGATCTCCTGCGAGCTCGTTTCAGTAACAGACAAAGCTCCGCTGGTAACTACCGAAAGACAGTCTCCGTTAAAATCCTTCGGCATCGATCAAGCTGCAATCGAGACAGTCGCCAAAGCACTGCAAAGATCGGAAACGGGACTTTACTCGTTTCCGGCATTTCTTTACTTTTTGGAGCTTGAATTCAATCGCTTTCAATCTTTCGGATGGCCTTTCTCCGTTGCCGTGCTCGATATGCGCTTCCGCCCAACCGGACCACAAGGGCAATTGGAGCTGCTGCCACTGGGAGCTTTAAAGGAGATCTCCAAACGAATTGGACAGATCACACGAAAGACAGATTTCTTTTCGCACTTCGAAACATTCGATTACGCAATTCTCTTGTCCAATACGAGCACCGCAGCTGCAGCCATGTTCGGCAATCAGCTATTGGAAGTGATTCGCAGCGCGCCAATTCCCCAAACTCCCGACGTTCGAAGCATTTCTATTTCGATGGGCATAGCATCGTTGCCGGAAGATTGCGCAGATCCGGGCACTTTGCTCTCAGCTGCTCGCGAAGCGAAAAACCGCGCGAAGGAGCGCAACATCTCGCTTGCGCTCTTCAAAGATATGAGCAAGCAGTAAGAGCATCACCAGCGGTTACAAAAAATGAACCTGCTTTCGCTCGTAGATTAATTGTTCTTGACAAGAAATCGCTTGCGCGGCAGAATATTTTTCGCTTGCTTTTAGCGAGTCGTTTCCTGGTCGCTTTTAACACTAGGCAACACAGCCGATTTCTTCCTTGCCGTCGCTGCCGGTCGCGGCATACCTTGAAACCGCCCGTAGCGGGCAGTTTCGTAATTGTCGCCGGTACAACTCTGTTTGAGCAGGGCAGTAATGTCATCTAGCATAGATCGATATACACCACATCAACTTGAATTCGACAACGTCGGGCTGAGCCAACAGCCGACAATAAGCGATCGCCAGAACTCCTTTGGCAAGCAGGAATTCGACTGGTCTGAAATCCAGAGAGCGATGTGGGCACCATCTTCAGTGCCGGGCTCACGTCCGTCTTCAGCCAACCGATCGTCCGAGTTGCGACTTCCGAGCTTCGAGCCTGAGCATCTCAATCACCAGCAAGAAAAGCTCGAAAATACCGTCAAACAAGCACTTTCGCTGCACGCGCTCTCGATTGAAGCGAATCCGCAATCACTGAAAAAATTTCCTTACATACCAGTGCTGGATGTATTCCACTCACCCGATTGCAAACTTTCTCATAGCGTTCTGCCAGATGGAACGGCTACTACAGTCCAAACTGCGCCTTGCGGCAGCACCCGCACGCAGATCCGTTCTGCGGACGGAACGAAAGAAGCCAAAGTGCTCGATCGCTATGCCCGACCGGTCCTGATTGAGAGCATGAAGCCTGACGGCAGTTGGACGGTGGCAGAACTAAAGTATCCGGACTCGCATGGCAAAATGAGTCCCTTCATTTCCGGAAAACGTATTAGCCATTCCGATGGCTCGGTCGAAGAGATTGATTACAGCTGGCTCGGCAAGGAAACGAAGCGCCGTCAGTACAATCAACACGACTGATGGAAAACTTGATCAATTAGTTTTACGAACGCCTCTTTCGAAACGTCTGCTTGTGTGAAACGTCCTGCAGGCAAGGGCTTGTTCGCCGTCAGTGGGATTTTTCCCAATGCTGGTAATTGTAGCGGGCAGTGCTTCCCAGCAAAAGTGGTCTGCTCACTGGTAAGTTTTTTCCAAATTAGACCAAATCGCATACGTAGGATTCCCATTAAATCGTTGACTTCGCACTCTTGGCGGAATAACATCGATGCTACAAGTTTCGACCACGCATTGTTCCACTGGAGGAGCCGTGATTTCTTCCAAACATAGCCTCATCTCCGCTAGAATCTCGCTGCTTGCAATCGCAGTGCTAATCGGTCAAACCATGTTGCCTGCTTTTGCAATCGATGGTGAATGGCAAGACGGTTCACCAGTTGCATTAGGACAATCGGAATGGCAGTCGCCGTCGAACGCATCTCCTTACAGCTCGCAAGGCGGATCGATTGGACAATCAGATTGGATCGGATCGCACACGCAATCGGCCAACTCGAATGGATCTGCGCTTGGACAATCGCAATGGACTGGCTCCGGCAACTCCACTGCTCAAACGAGCGGTGCAATCGGACAGTCCAGTTGGATAAATCCGAGCGGTACTTCCAACTCGAGAGCGGCCGGACAATCCGATTGGAGCCAATCGAACGCAGCTAATTCAGGCGGACAATCCGGTTGGATCAACTCAAGCAACTCTTCAATAGGCAACAGCAGCTCGAGCGGGCAATCCGGCTGGACTGCGCCCGGCAACAATGCGACTCAATCGAACTGGATGAACTCTCAAGGATCTGCTGCAAGCGGATTCAACAACGGTGCGACCGGGCAATCTGATTGGACCGGCTCTACCGGACAATCGTTCATGACCAACAACAGCACTGTCGTTCCGCAAGCTATGGCTCAAAGTTCGTTTCCTCAACTCCAGGGTGCTGTCAGCACTTCAAACCAATTTGGCGGCGGCGACATGAACTCCCTGGGCAGCGGCGACATGAGCGCGGACATGACAGCGAATTCCGGATTGAAGAACTTCAAAGATATTGACGATACCTGCCCTGGTCCCGGAGCAATGGGAATGATGGGCATGGGAATGGGTATGGGTAGCTCCATGGCTGGCGGCCTGGGCGGGGGAATGGAAGAGATGATCGGCAATGTAATGATGATGCCGATGATGATGGCAGCTTCCAGCGGATTGATGGGCCAGGGTTTTCGCACCTTCGGACCTGGTGGCGGCGGCGGTGGCTTCCGCACTTATGGACCAGGAGGCGGTGTAGGCGGACAACGCACGGTGTCGCTCAGCAAGCGCGGCGCCAACGACGCCGGCTACTTTGCCAGACGCGCGGCAGTTAGAGCCTTGCGCAGAGTGGGACGTTAAACTTCTAATCACTGAATGCGATTGGTTGCAAGCGGCGAACTGAAAGCGCCGCTTTCTCCTTTCGCAAGAGTACCAACCCGATAATGCCAATTACTCCGGCTGACTGCTCAGGTGACAGTCAGCCGGTATGCGATCTGCCTTGCACCTGCCGGCCGAGCGCAGCTTTTGCGGAATTACACAGTGATCGCAAGCCGATTGCGCCCTACAATTTAATCATTCAACTCTATGAGCGAGGCTGGTCCTGTGAGCGGGGACATTTTGGCATTCAGAAGCGAGAGCGAGCACAGCCAATTTCACAGCGACGAAAACGATAATACTGTTCGCTCGCTGCAATCCGAGATCGATTACCACCGCAAACACGACAAACGAGATACCTACCTGAGCAGCGCTCTGGGAACACTCACCTCGAACGACGAAGAGTCATTGAAAGAGCTGGAGCAGCTCGCGGCAGACGCTCGCAAAGCGGTTGCCTCAGGAGACAAAAGAGCTCTCGAACAGATCAACACCAGCTCGAAAGATGCAATTAGGCATGATCGAGAACTCCTAAACATGAAGGACGAGATAGACCACTACGGCGGTGGCTTTCTCAAGACAATGTCCTTATTTTTGAAAGGTCGATTCGCCATGGCGGGTCTGATGCTCACCGCAGCGCTAGATCAAGCGAAACCCTCCGACAATATCTCTGCCCAGATTCAAGATTTCAGCCTGGGAGCAGCCAAGGGACTTCTGACCAAAGCGACAATGCATGCGCTTGGTCAGGCAAAATTGGGAATAGCTGCACAGGGAATCGGCTTGGGTACGACCACTCGATTAACAGAGCTCGGACTCGACCGCTCCACCTACATCAATCACGACACCGGTCGATTCGATTTGGCACTGGGGGCAAGCAGAGCCGCCGGCAAGGCACTTTCACCGGCAGCACTGATTTGCGACGTTGCAATGTTCGGTGCGGCGCACTCAATGATTGCTGGCGGCAATCAATTGACCAGAGACGCTATTAGAAGAAGCCCACTGCTCTCCACAATGCTAACTGGAACTACATTCGGTTTTGCCTCCGGTGCCACCACCGAGGTGACGCGGCAAAGCGACAGAGGCGAGCGTTTCGATCTCGGCAAGATTCTCATGCGGGGAGCACTCCAGGGCGCAATCGACACGGTCTCAGCAGTTCCCGGCGGTATTCAAGCCGACGTTTCGCTTTGTTCGAGAATTGACTTGACGGTAGAGAAGAGCCTTCCAAAAGTACTAAATACCGGAAAGCAGATTCGGCAGGAAATCGACGAGACCATATCAAATCTCTTCCAAAAGTTTCCACCGGGCGGCAGCAGCTCACACAGGCTATCTCTAGCCCCAGCCGCCTCACTTGAAATCGGCAATCAGTCTTTCAAGCCGTCCGAGACGCTGCCCATCGACTTCATGATGCAAGCAGCAGTTGAAACCGATACGACTTTGATTTCGGATCATCGCGAAGCACTGTCCGCGCGCTCGCTAAATGCCGAAGAATACATAGAGCTGAAAGAGGAAAACCAAAGGTGCCGAGAGCAAATCATCGACTCCGAGCTAGAGCTTGTTGCCAAACAGCCAATCGATGCCGAGCGACTGGAAGAGCTGAAATCGGCACAGCTCGAATTACTCGACGATATCGCCAATTGCCAGCTGGAGATACTCTGCGAGAAGCGCCAGGAAAACATTCCTCTCTCATTCGAGCAAGCCAGACAAGAGAAACAATTGATTGAGCTGGCACGAAATGGACTTAACTACTTAAGCGATCTAAAGCAAGTACGGAAGCTGGACGCAACCGAGAGCCTGATTGCAACAAAGCTGTCGGAACAGCTCGCCAACTATGACCAGCGCCAATTGCAAATCTCAACAATACTGGGGCACTCGTCAACTGATGCCGGACTTGCCGAAAAATTGCGCGGTGCTCGCCAGAGACTGCACAACGACCTGGAAGAAATGGGGCACGGCGAACCTACTGAGACCTTGCTGATCCGAAATGCACAGGATCTCGAGCTGGTAAAGGACAGACGAGCTGAACTGCGAAACAAGATCGACCGGCTGAGCGCACTTGAAGTAAGCGAGCTAAAGGTCCTAGACGAGTTATTCATTCAAGGTATCGAAGCGAGGACTCGTCGACACATCTTCTGGGGTCCGGCTCGGATGGACGACGCCCGAGGACAACTTCTGCCGGCGTTCCTAAGGTCTCAAGATGGCTCTACTGGTCGATTCGCCGAAAGGAAGATGCCGGAATTTCTGAAAGACGTTCTTGACGAGCAACGGATAGCGAATCCCGAGAGTGGCGGAGCGGATGACCGTTCAAAATTTACGAAGGAGCTTTCGCTGCTGTCCAAGCTCCAAGCCGGACCGCGCAGAGACGCTCTACTAATCAGACTTGGAGTAGATCGCAGCGAGTTGAGTTCAAAGTCTGCCAGCATTTTGTATTTTGAATTTCTCGATCCTCAAAATTGGAAAGGTGTTCCCGTTCCGGACGGCTCCGCAGCAGACCACGCTAAAGCAGACTACATCCTATTCAACAAGAGAACCGGGCACTACTTCGTGCTCGATTTCACAACTGCCGTCGGACAGGAATCTCAGGATCTCCTCGGAAATGAACTGATAAAAACGGGCAAGGAGGTAGTCTTGGGAGGCAGTAAGCTCAAAGCCTCGGCCGATCGCACCGCATTTCTGATCGTCATTGATCCAAACCTCGACTATTCATCGAGTGCTGCTATCAATCGGTTGAGAGAAGGTCTGGCAAAGATACTGGTGCATAAGATAATTGGAACCGAACAACCCTTCAATTGCTGCCGGCAACCACTACCATCTTCCATGCCGTCAAAATCTGCAATTGAGAAAATCTCGGATTTGAAAGCATTTGAAAAGAGCCTGAGAGAAGTTGGATTTACCGGTTGGGCTGACGAGCTTGGCAGAATTACTTATCTATAAACAACCCGACGTAGACCGAATCAGCTCCTGTCAAGCAACGATCGACTAAAGATTCGAGCCTTAACTGGGACTGCTGGATAGTTTAACCAACCACTCAGCCGGGACAGGCTTTTTCATGTACAGGAAGAGCTGTCTGACGGTCGTGCCTTTTGGCAACCCCTGTCCCTTTATCTCTTCGTTGTCACGAAACATCTTGAACTGGCTCGAATCCTTCATGCTTTCGTACCAATCCAGCGCTTTCTGAGCGACTTCCGGTCTCAGCTTTCGAGGCACTTCCACCCCGGCAAACAAGTTGTTCTCAGCATTCGGTCCTGCCGGCAGCTCGCCAACCTTTCGTGCTTCAGGCTTTTGACCTTGCTCACCAGGCAGCGGCGCTGAAGGCGGTGCCGGTTGCTGAACATCAGGCGGTGTCACCGCCCGCACATCTGGTGGCACTGGCGGTGC
>CAZSNX010000030.1:0-5390 GCA_964607945.1 uncultured Candidatus Obscuribacterales bacterium | reverse complement strand
GCACATCTGGTGGCACTGGCGGTGCGGGCTGCGGTGGTGCCTGCTTGCCTTCCAGCCTGAAAGTCGGACCATTAACGATCGCTACTTCATAAGACTTATCGGCGAAGCGAGTTATGACGTCTCCATTCTTGAACTCGAATCGAAGGTACTGACCGGGCATCTCTACCTTGCGCATATAGGCACCGTCGTCAGCCGGACTATTGTTTTCAGTGATTGACTCCCCGTTCGGTCCCTTACTGATCGAAACTGCATTTGCCGGCGTCGCCGACTTTATTCGCTGTCTAACATAGTGCAACCTTGATGCCTCGTCATCGGGAATACTGGGCGCGTCAGGCTTTGGCGCCGGTGGCACTTCCAGTCGAATGGGATGATTGCTCTCGACCGGCAAGGTAATCGTTTGACCCTTTCCGTAATCCAGGACAATATCCTGACCGTTGTTTCGCCTAGAGACGGACTTCGGTGATAACGCCGGCACAAAAATCGCTTCGCCCTTTGGTCCGCTGACGGCAAGTCCGATCACAGAACCATTGGCATCGAGCACAACTGGACCTTCAAAAGCGATACCTGTGCCTTTGAAAGCAATTCTCATCTCGGGGACAGTACCCATTTGCTCAGGCATTGCCACTATGGTGTCATTGGGCATTACGGCCTGAAAGTACTTGGATACATACTTCGCAAATGCTTCTGCATGCACGCCCGCACTGAATTCAATCGCCTTTCTACCATCTGCGCCGATTACATATTCGTCAGAGTGCACTAATAGTTCTCTGTACGGTTGCGTATTTTGGAATGGTCGTTGCGGTTTTGGGTTAAGAGCAAAGTCCGCATCGGCAATCTGCCTCGGTGCAGAAGAATTTCCTGCGCGCGCGGCTGCAGGATCATCTCCTTGCGGAAGCGGTTGACGTTCCGGCGCTTGCTCCGGCCGCCCGTCAGCACTAGTCGGTCCGCGTTCAGGACGATGGCCGCCTCCACTTTCGCCCGGGCGCGGTGATTGAATCTTGCCGTTAACCAGGTCACTAAGCAGCTTGCGAACGTCAGTCCAACGTTGATTGGCGTCCCTAGTCAGCTGAGAAAGTTGCTGGCGCGCTTCGACTTCCAATTGTCCGTCATCAATCGGATCTCCACCTTTCTTCTTAGTGTCCCTCAATTCATCGAGAATTTCGCTGAGCTTTTTGGGAGCGGCCACCGGCGGCTGCATCTCTTGCGCCGCGGCATAGGCACCAGCAGCATTACGCTCACGCAAGAACTGGAAGAGATACTTGAGAGGCTCCATATTCGTCGCCTGCGGAGAAAGATCGGCAAGCAACCGGCGATTTGCTTCGACTCTGGGATCACCGGCTACCCAACTGTAAGGTCCATCAAATCCAGCCTGTCGATAGCCAATCGCATCAAGCACACCCAACAATCCTTCTTTATCTGCTGCGCCCAAGCGTAGCAGTCGCTGTTTAACCTCAGGAGTGATCGATGCCGGCGCCGAATCCATAGCTTCGACTGCTTGCACAAGCAGCCCAATGCGATTATCTAGCGTGTCCAAGAATCGCGGCTTCCAAGGTTGCCGCCACTTCTGTCCTCTGTCTTGCGATCTCGCTCTCTGCTGATCCTGCATCTCTCGTCCAGCTTCAACTGCATCCTTGGCCCATTCGGGAGCAAGGGCCTCAGCCGGTACATACCTGGCCGCAGTGTTGCCAGTTTCAGTTCGCCACTTTTGCTCACGCACCGTTTCCGGCGAGTGATTTTTGGAGAGAAACTCCTTTTGGACTGAGATCGGCAGTGAGTTAAATGCATCGCTATTCAACTTCCAGCCGTCGAGCATCTTGTCTGCAGCAATCTCCTTCCACCTCAAAAATGTCTGATCGGACAGCTCGGACAGCCGATTTGACACAGCATTCATCACTTTTGAGACGCGGCTAGATTTCGTGGATTCGAGCCCTAACGCCATAGCTTCCGGTGAATCGATCGCCTGCATCCAACGCAAGAAGCCTTCATCGGTCAGCTTATCGACTTCCGGAGCAAGCGCCTTGGCAGCAGTCGCCTTTTCAGCGGGCGTTCCATTTGCAAGCGAATTCATCCGCTCGGAAAACAGTTTTTCAGCGACGGACGGAGGTGCTATCGGCTCAGAGACTGCCTTTTCCGGAGCCGCCCCTGGCACCTCCGGCGCTAGCTCAGCAGCTAAAGAATTTGGCTTGGGTATTCGTGGCAGTCCGGACTCATCCTTCACTTGCGCCTCTGGTGCGGCAGGCGGTTGCGGTGGAGTGGTCTCGAGAATCTTCGCACGAAGATTGGTCGCATTATTAGTGCCGAGGACAGCATCCAATGCCTCAACGATCGCTACATCAGCGCATCTTCTAGCAAAGTTCTCAGTGGCGGGCCTAAGCTCCGGATACATATCCAGGTATGTTTTCACTGCCTTTTGATAGCCAGCCGAGTGTTTCTCCATCCTCAGCGCTGGAAAGAAGTTATTGCGCAAATCGTCCCAAAACTCATGTGTAGTCCTCTCGCCAAGAATAGTTTTATATGTCTTGAGGACCGGCAGACTGGAGGCATCGAACACTTCATTGACCGCGTCGTTTAATGCTTGATTGTTTCTGACCTCGGCTAACTTAATAGCGAATTCTCGCAGTCTCGGATTACTCTTCAAATAGTCGATTACTGCACTTCTATCCGCTTCTCCTGCGGACGGCTCGACAAGCCTTTTTGCTAAGCGATTGAGCTCACTTGCAGCCGGGACGAGATCATCAGGGACTTTGATCACTACCTTAGCCGGAGGTGTTACCGCGTCGGTAGCGCGCACGGGTGCAGGACCATCTCCACGCGCCCCTCCCGAAACGAGATTGTCTATGTTTGCGCCGGAACGGCCTCCATTATCTCCAAGCCCGTGACCATGCGAGGACATTTGCACGACAGTTGGAAGCAGATCCTGCGGGCGGCCGCTAGCAATGTCCGGTCTGGCGGAATTAACCGGTCTAACTGGTTCAGACGATCTGACCGGTTCACCGAAACCATTTGGAATACCGGCCAAGGCCGGCGTCATTTGACCACCGTTGATCAAATTGTCAGTCATGTTCAGAACTTGACTTTTCAACTCGCTGGCACGGTCACGCACGTTGAGATTCATGCGCTGAATGTTTTCACCGATGCGCGCTCGCAGCTGACGGTCGGCTTGCAACCCGCCGAAGGACGCAGCGGCGGTATCCACCAAGCCTTGAATGGCTGCATGCTGGACGATCTTATTTAAATCGATCTCTTCACCTGCGCTCTTCTGGCGCATGTACTCGCCAACCCCTCCGGAAGACATTCCAAAGGCCGTACCAGTGAGCATTGTAGAGAGCAAGGGGCTTTCCTTGATTGCCCCGCGAGTGAAATAATTACCGCCTCTGAACATACCTTCCGAGGCTACAAAAACAGCTCCATCAATTGCCCTGGCTTTCAAGTCAACGGCTGAAGTAAGCGTATCGCCAAGCCCATTCATCAGTCCATTGCTGTAAGTCTTGCGAGAAAGCCCGACATCGAGAATCGAGTTACCCATGCCGAGCATGACACCCTTAGCCATTGCTGTCTGCGAGTGATGACCAAGTACATTGAACATGGCCTTCATGCCGCCGCCTTTGAGTCCACCGAGGCTAAAGTCGGCAATCTGTTGCTTCCAAGTAGCATTCGGGTTCCATTGATCCAGCGCATAAACACCGACAGTGCTGGCAACTCCTATCCGTCCCTGCAAAAACAATCCAGCGGTCTTTAGAAATCCACCGGCATAATGCGTGACTGTCTCTCTAGATTCGAGCGCCTTTCGGTCCTCCTCCACCACGCGAGCGATCTCTTTGATGGTTTGCGCTTTCGTTTCAGCATCACCGGTCTTAAGCTTGCGCTCAGCGTCACGATAGAACGACCGCAAGGAATCGACAGTGGCCGTGTCCTCGTGAAACTTATCCCAAACAGCCGAAAGACCTCGATTCAGAACACTTTTGTTCGATTCCTGTCTTTGATGAAACCGAATCTCCTGCTGAAGACTCTGAAGTGCCGCCTGGTCCGTTGCCGAAATCTGCTCAGTCTGTTCGCTCGGTCTGTCTGCCATTACTCTTCAACCGGTAGGAAATCAGAACTAGGATAAAAGAGTGGTACGGCTAGAACTATGGGGAATGTCCCATCTAGTGGTGGATTTACGCAGCGAATAAAAAAAACAATTCGGCATTTCGGTAACCCTGCAATGACAGAAAAGGGCGGCTACCAGAGCCACCCCTTGAGGGCACGGTAACTATTGCAAGCATCAAGCCGGGAAGCGCAACAAAAAGCCCACTGTGTTCCGTAGGGGCGGACCTAGCAGCCGCCCTTGCACCTTACGGCTTTTACTAGCGCTTGCGCTTGTTGGGCGCGACGTCACCTTCGACTTGCGATGTCGCAATTACGGCCGCAGCTTCTTCAGAGATGCCCTTGGCCATCAAAGAGCTCTTTTTGTTATTGACGTCCTCAGCTGCCTGCGGCTCATTCTTTTGGTCATCACCTTTCGCCTCGGGATTTTCCTTATCCGAGCCGGCTTCCTTGCTCTTCACCTCTTCCGGGTTCATTAGTCCTTGCTGGACCGCTTTCTCCCGGGCAGCCTGGTCGCCAGCCTTGGCTTGCTGGACTACCGTATCGGCGTTGTTGGCGTCGTTGCCTGAATTGTTGTTAGCCTTGTCTTGTGCGTTATTGTCACCAGCTACTCCCATTGCAGCAGCTTCTGAAACCATTTTTGAGAGATTCTTGGAATCACTTTGAGCCTGGTTGACCATATCGGCAGGCTTTGTGGTCGTTTCCGTTGTGACCGTGCTCGAAACGACTCCTTTGGTATCGTTGCCCAAAGTGCTTTCCACATGCTTTTCGTAGGTTTTCGAGATGACTTCCTCTTGCTTGCTGCTCTCCGGCTTGCCGGTTCCGGCTTGCGAGTCAGCTCCTGCCGCCTTATTAACCGAAGCATCCGTTCCATCTTTACTCTTAAAATCCGACGGGACGGGTTTGTTTGCTCCTCGTCCTTCGTCAATAATGCTCTTCTGCTCGGCTGGCGGTACTTTCGCTACTTCTTGCTGCATAGGTGCTACAGCTTCTGTGGGCTGAGTATTAGTCTCCGAGACTTTATCCGGCGCGTTGCCGACTTTACTATCATATGAACCGGTCATCCGTTCGACCCTCTCTGTCTGTTGGGATACTCTAGTAATACCTCGAAACCGCTAAAGCGCCTAGAGCCCATCAGCCCACAGGGAATATGGTGCAATAGTAAGGTTCGCAGCATCTCCATCCTCTAAGTTGGATGCGCCCATTGTAAGGGCAATTCGCGAAGTCAAGTCCTTAATTCTCGCTTCCGGACTACGTAGGAATACGAAGCGTCAATGCGAACTCGTGTATTTACTTTTACGAAC
>CAZSNX010000029.1:0-18655 GCA_964607945.1 uncultured Candidatus Obscuribacterales bacterium | reverse complement strand
AGCCGACGATGCGGTGCCTAATTGTGCAGAAGGAGGAGTGCTCGGTGTCATGGCTGGATTGATTGGAGTTGTTCAAGCCACTGAAGCGTTAAAACTAATATTGAATCTGGGCAATACATTATCCGGAAGGCTTTTGATTTATGATGCCTTGGCGATGCGTTTCGACGTTCTAAAGCTCTCGCGAGATCCTGCTTGTGCGATCTGTGGTGATAACCCGTCTATTAAGACGATCCAACGAACGGAATTTAGTTGCCCAGGCACCACGAATTCGGACGAATTTGAGTGTGAAATCAATGCGAGGCAACTTCAGCAAGAACTTGTGAGCGGAAAGAAGGTGACTCTTCTAGATGTTCGCAATCGGCAAGAGTTTGAGTATGGTCATATTCAAGGAGCCATTCACATACCGCTTAATGAATTAGCCAATTGTGCTCTGAATTTAGATAGAGAAGCGGACATAGTAGTCTATTGTAAGAGTGGACCGAGAAGCCGCAGAGCAATCGAAGTGTTGACTACTAAAGGTTTTCGTCGGTTGCGTATTCTTGCAGGCGGCATACTCTCTTGGGCTCATGATGTCGACTCCTCATTGCCCGACTATTAGTTATCCACCGCTCAATGCACATACAATTTGCACCTCTGATGAAGGCTCAATCAGACAGAGGAGATCATTTGCTTGTTGTCCTTCGACGAAAAATCTGATGTGTTGGCGAATTCGGTCTTGCTCATCAATCATGCGAAACTTTATTCCTGGATACTTAGAGTCTAAATCGCACAGCAGGTCAAGGAGATTTGTTCCAGTTGCCTCCACTTGCATTTGGTTGCCGGTATAGGAACGTAGCGGGCTTGGGATATGAACTATCAATCTGCATACTCCGCAACCGATAGAGAATAAATCTCCGGCAGGTAGCTAACCAGGCACTGCCAGGATTCTCCTGCATCGTAACTGGCCCAAACTTCTCCCTGCGCTGTCCCCAGATAGAGTCCCACGCTGTCGCACGTATCGGTGGTCATCGCTTGACGTTTTACCGTGAAATAAGCATCTCTTGCGGGAAATCCTTTGTCCTGCCTAATCCAGCTTTGTCCGGCATCATAGGTTACATAGGTCGACGGTTTGCCACCAGGGCTGGTGCGCGGCCACACGGTCGAACCGTCCATGGGAAACACCCAGGCGCAATCAGGATTGCGCGGATGAAGAACAATCGGAAACCCGATATCTCCAACTGATTCGGGCATATTGCGGCCGATTCTTATCCATTCATTGGCAGGACGGTCAAGTCGATAAATCCCGCAATGATTCTGCTGGTACAGTCGACTTGGTTTGAGCGGATGCAGAACAACACAGTGTGGGTCGTGACCATAGTCGACTGCCGGATCAGGTATGAAGTTGGCTTCACAACCTCTATTGAGAGGAGCCCAATTTTGTCCTTGATCGATGCTTTCGAATACTCCACCTACCGAAATGCTCAAATACATATGATTGCGCGCGCTGGGATCGATCAAAATCGAATGCAAAAGTTGCCCTCCAGGGGTGGGACCGTTCTTTGTCCATTCAACATAGAGTGGATGATTGTTAAATCCGCTGACCGATTCCCAGGTGTCTCCACCATCCTCGGAACGAAAGAGACCTGCCGGGGATGTACCTGCATACCAAACATCTTCTTCGCTCCAGTGACCAGGAGTGAGCCAGAACACCGACTCGACTGCACGACCGGTCGAATCGGTTACTACTCTGGGAAATGCAGGTGGCGACTTTACTTCAGTCCAATTTGCACCGCGATCGCATGAGCGAAAAATGGTGGGCCCTAGGTGACCGGTCCTCGCGGCCATCAAGATGGTTTTTTGATCGCGTGGGTCAAGAATACAGTGGTAAACGATGTGTCCCAGGTAGAGGGGAGCGGATAACCTCCAACCTTGCCTAGCTCCGCTGCTGGAAAGAAGAAATGCACCCTTGCGCGTCCCGATGAGTAGCGAAATATTTCGTAAGTCCGAGACATTCTCAATCATTCTTGCTCCTGGGATATGGGCGAGTCCTAGCGTTCAAATCATAACTGATTAGATTGAAGGTGGAGAGAGAATTGATTTGACCTGCTTGTCGTTTGGTCGATGGTGTATTGAACCTTTTCGTTTTTTTTTCGTATAGAGAAATATGGTGACTTTTCTCTCCACCTTGACTAGGAGGAAAATCTATGAGCACAAGTAGTCTGATTAAGAAGCATATTTTTCGGCTGCCATTAGGAAGGCTTTTTACAACAAGAGAGCTTGTTCGCTATGGTTCTCGTACGGCGGTTGATCAAGCTATATGGAAGCTAGTAAACAACGATGTTATTGTCAGGTTGGCTCGTGGTGTCTTTGTACGTGCTGGCTCAGATTTGCGCTCCATTACTGTTACAGAAATCGCCAGAGTTAAGGCCGAGTCCTTCTGTAGGCGATTTTCTATTCTAGGACGAATCGACTTCAAGGAATCTGGTTCTGCAAGCGAAAGTGACAGAGCATACTTTGGTGTTAGTGGAAGTACAAGTTCTTTCAAATGCGGGCAATTGGTTGTCGTGTTAAAGCGCATTTGCGCGCGAAAATTTGCGCTTTGTTCCAGTTCGATTGGGCAATTTCTTTATGCCCTGTGGAGCATTGGAAATGGACACGCTGGTGCGTACCTGTTCAAAGCGGATATTCTCAGTTGGTTGGGGCGTAAACAGAGGCAAGAAATTCGCATGTCACTGCACTTAGTGCCTGGTTGGCTGGCGTCAGGCTTTTTGCAATGGCATCTTCCAGTCGAGGACTTTCGAAGTTAAAACAGTGGCGATGTTAGTGTTCAGTTCTCGAGCGCGCACGCACCGTAAAAGAAGTCTCTACACTTCGGTGATTCTGGTTTCACACCTGTATTAGGGCAAGAGCAATCGTCGTATGACTATTCGCTTCTGTGCTGCTCTTTCGTGCCGGCTCTATACTCAGAGAGATGGCGCCAGCCTTGGTGCAAAATCAATTGATATGCGTATATCTGTTCTAACCAGCGGCGCTCGCCTTCCGGCAAGTCCGGACGTTCTAACCGTCGCTTCAGGCTGGCTGTAATCCCACGGGTTTCTTCGATTGCTTTGCGATAATTCCGCACAGTTGACTGACGGGGAACTGCTGGTTGTGCTGGTGGGGCGTAGCTTTCTCGCTGTTGCGGTTGCTGCGGCTGCTGCACGGCTTGTCCTGCGTTCGCCTGCGAATGAGATTGCGATTGTGAGGATTTTGCAATTACTTGCTGAACGACTGGATGCTGAATCACATTTTTGTGTTTATCAGAGCCGCCACGGCGACGCTCCTTGCGTTTGGTGCGATAACAATCTAAACAATCGCGCAGGCGAGGATTCATGTGCTCAAAAACCTTGCCGCAAGTTTGGCAAGTCAAAGAATGCTTAGAGCGTCCGCTGGCTGCTGATGAATCGGAGGATGCATCAGTCGATTCATCTTCTTCACTTGTTTCTTCGACCGGCTCCGGTTGGTTTTTTGTGACGGCAACTCGGGATGATTGTTTCCCGCCCCGTTTCGCTGGCTGGACGGGAACTTCTTCTGCTACCGCCTCCTCTGGCTCTTTTTGAGCTTCTACTGTTTTGCCGGTGGCAGCCTTGGTTGCTTTGGGCCTTTCTTTGCTCCGACTCTTTGGTGCGGACTGCTTGGCGCGGCGCGCCTCCAGCTCCTCGAGCACTTTCGGGTTCGTTAGCCCGTCTTCTTTGAGCTGTCTTATCAGTTGTAGCTCATCCATTGCCGCTTGCGGCAGGACTTTCACACCATTTTCATCGGTGGTGGTTTCGATGTTGAATTCACTTAAATATCGGCGAATAGTGACGCTCGTAACATTGAGCTCTTTAGCAGCTTGGGCAATCTTGGTGCCCTCGCTCTGCGATGTTTTACTCATTCAGTTCCTTGACCCAGATCGGTTTTGACTAGTTAAATTGACTTGAAGCGATACCGGAAGCCGTTTTTCTTGATTGCCTGTCTGCGAGACGGAGACCCCGACTGCTTGCAGTAACTCAAGCTATAAATGGTATCAGGTAGGCACATACTGAACAATGATTCAATAAGACATCATGTCCTCTCTTAAAAGTAACCTATCTCCGGGCTTTTGAAGCTTAGAAATATATTAATTCTTGGCTCGTTCCGCTCTGATATGTCGGCTTAATCAGGTATGCAGGTGTAACAAGACCTATTGGTTGAATTTTTCTTGGGCACTTTGATAAGCCAGCCGGAGGTGCTGCCGGCTTAGATGCGTATAGAGCTGCGTTGTCACTACATTGGAGTGTCCGAGCAACTCCTGGACCGTTCGAAGGTCTGCACCGTTTTCCAGCATATGAGTGGCAAAACTGTGCCTCAATGTATGCGGTGACAGTTTTTTCTTGATATTTGCTCGCCTGGCTAGCCGTTTTACTATCTGCCAAATGACCAATCGACTCAAGCGCTTGCCCTGACGATTCACGAACAATGGCTCAGCTACGCGAGTGCGCCGCTTGGGAATGCACGCCGCTTGAGGGGGGGCTTCAGTTGCTTTGATTGGCGCCTGAGCTAAATACTCATTTAAAGCTTCGATCGCCTGTCTTCCAACTGGTACTATCCTCTCTTTAGCGCCCTTTCCTGTGCAACGGAGCTGTCCTTGAGAGTAATTGATGTCGAAGCGATTGAGCCCGGACAGTTCTGAGACTCTAAGACCGGCCCCGTAAAGGAGCTCTATTATTGCTCTGTCGCGTTGCTGGTCGGCGGCTCCCAACAGTGCTGAAACTTCATTGACGGTCAGCACTTGCGGAAGACGTTTTTGAGTTTGCGGGTTCTGCAATGTTTCACAGGGATCGCTTGCCAGGCGCTTGCTCGCCTTTTGCCAGATGAACCACCCGCGCAAGCTTGACAATGTTCGAGCTACCGAGCTTGGCTTCTGTCCGATGCTCCTGAGATGTGAAAGATACAAAACAAGTTGATGGCGTGCCGGCTCGGCGGTTTCAGCCGGAATCCAGTTTACAAAGCTACGAATATCGGCTGTGTAAGCCTTGAGTGTGTTCTCGGATAATCCGCGTTCTTTCCGTAAATGAGCGAGATAGTCTTCCAAAGCTTGGTTCAAAGCGAGATTTTGCCGCCGCTGCTTCGCGCTGCTGTTTGCCTTTTGTCTACCAGCGGGCTTACCACTGCCACCGGGGGCAGTGCGTAATTTATCAGTCGTCCTCGGGGCTGGCATGACGATTATGTTACACCGTGCTGGCGGCCGAATTCGTGGCTGGTCTCTGTCGAGCCTAAGCCAGGGCTTAGCTGTAGCCATCTTTGCGCGTGAGTGTCGCCGCGTCGAGGCAAGCCAGCGGTCAGTTTATCTGATACTTGTACTATCACCAAGGATTGGATGAGCGGAGGCGTTCGGTTGAGAAGGCAGCCAGTGAAATGATTTTTGAATGGATTGAGCAATTAGATTTGGTTTGTCCAGATCGGCGGATACGTGAAATGTAAAAGCGCGTGGACGATCGTCGGCGATCTCTCCTAAAATCGGTAAGGAGGGCAGACTCTCCAGCTTATGCATGGTGAGCAGGCTCATCATTTTTTGAATGGTAAACCCTCTTGAAACTTCACCCACCGCACCACCCAGCACGCTGGTGGAGACTCTAGGTATGTTGCCGGCCACATCGAGTTTGATTGTGCCGAGCTCAGGATTTATCACGCCGGCAGCGCGCAGGCGCATATCGTCGCCGTTGAATTTGAGCTGCTGAATCTTCAGTGCGCCTTTCTTAATGTCGATCAGCGCCTCGAGATCCTTGAACTCTCCGGTGCGAACCGGCATTACGCTTTGCACCAGATTGTTGAAATTGAAGCCAAGCAGACCGCTCTGTAAGAGATTTGCCTGGGTGAGTTTTTCTTGCAATTGACCGACTCGGGCTACTTTGCCGCTTGTGATGGTTAGGTGTGCCTCGCCATCGAGATTGCTAATCATTTGCTTGTAATCTATGCCCTTGCTGTCCAGCACTAGATTTGCATCAGCCCAACCGCTGATTTCTCCTGGATAGCCCAGCAATTGACTGACTACCTGGTTGGCCTGCACTTTGCTGATATCAGATTGCAGATGGAAGCGATGATTGTTCAGGTCGGCCCAGCCGCTAATGGAGATCTTGCCGCCGGCAACCAGCGCTTGTCCGTCGTGAAGGACAATCCTTTGGCTCGGCCGACTATCCGTATTGACTGTTTCGAAAACGAGGCTGGCGTCTAAATCTTTCGTTTCCAAAAGTCCGAATTTCGCTGAGTCGATATGCAGTTTAGTCTTCGAGCCTGACTCAGCGGACTTTCGCAAGTCGGAGCCGTCGAAAGACCAGCCTGGCGTCTCAACTCTGCCGCTGACCTCGTGCAGGTTGAACTGAGGAAGCGTCAATTTGTCAAACTTCAAGTGTCCGCGCGAGGTCAGGTGGTTGACTGGCCCGGCTGTCGAAAGTTCGCCGGTTAGAGTGCCGGCAATTCCAATCATTTTTTCGGTTGGATAAAGCACGTCCAGCACGGTCTGCGCAAGCACCGGGTTCGGTGCTTTAATCGTGCAGTCTAGCGTAGGCTGTTGGGCTGATTTGGCATCCACCCAGGAGTATTTGCCACTGGCCTGCAGCAATGACGAACCGACTATCAAGTTGGCATTGTTGAGTTGAATTGCACCGGCGGCGCCGGATTCGACCGTCAATGATCCGTCCAATGTAATTGTTTGATTTGCAGGCTGGGCGAGTACTCCAAACGGTGTGACTATTCGCAAGTGATCGCTTGGGTCTGACCGCAGGGAGATTACCATTGCACTCGACTTTAAATCGCCGGTCAGCAACGCGCGCAACGCAAGCGGTCCGGTGGTTGAAATTTTGCCTCCGAATTGGCTGGCTAGCGCCGGCATCAATTTAAGCGCACGTTCTGGGGTGACCTGTGCTTTTAGCTCGGTTTGCCAGCGTGCATCGGAGCGCCTGTAATTAAGAATGTGTCCGTCGAGCGCGAAGCTGTTGCCACCGATCGAGCCGGCAAAATCCTGTACCAACAACTCCTCTCCAGAAGCAGCGAAGATGCCGGAGAGATGCTCGAGCGGCCAGCCAGCACTGCCGACCTTGATTGCCGTATTGTACAAACCGACGACTCCGTCGAGATCGAACTCGTCGTGCGGTTTTGCCTGCCACCACAAATTGCCGTAGACTTTGCCGCGCGCGTAAGCGACGTGATAAGTGTCGACGAAATCCATATATAGCTTGCGGAGCGCCGCCGGCATCAAGGCTGATGAGAGGTAGAAGTGAACGTCAGCCAAGTCGATCCCGGACGTTCTTACCCTTACTCGTTTAAGGTCAGCGGTCGATGATAGATTGGCGATAGCGAGATTGGTAATGATTTGATTGTTATGACTCACTAACGCGACATCTTTCAAGACGAGCTCGTCGTGTTCGTAGGTGATATTGCCAGCGGTGCAGTGCATCGGTCGGCTGACGCCGGCGGCTACATAGTACAGATCTTGGGGGACTAGATTTAAACTGATTGTCGGAGTGTCAGATGGCCCGGACATCGTCATCGCCATCTGCTTGATCTGACCATAAAGCTGGTGCTTGACCAATTAGGGAATCTGTACCTTCAGCATTTGCTTGGCGGTGTTGAGTTGGTCGTGGTCCATCTCGTCGCCACGTAAGACGATGTTGGAGCTTGGCTGCCTGCTGTCGTTAATGGTGCCGTTCAGCTGAAATCGACCTTTGCCCAGCACACCAGATATTTGATTTAAGGTCAGGCTGTTCTTGCGCCACTTGAGTCGACCGTTTAGATGATTCGCTGCTAAATTGCGCCCTTTTACATTGAGCGAGACATCCTTTAGTTCGATGTCGGCATCTAGTTCATTACTGTTGCCTGCTGCCTCCAGTGTTCCATTGATCGCTAAACGTCCGGATATATTGAAGCTGTCGGGTGAGCTCAACCCGGTACGCTTGGCTAGAAACTGCCAGAACTCACGGGTATTCCTTAAGTTGGCTACCAGAGCCTTAAGATCGATGCTCTTTCCTGAGAAACTAAGTTTTGTCTGCCCTTTCCGCTTGTCCCAAAATCCGGAGACATGAATATCCTGCCCATCAGTAGAGATGTCGGCGCTGGGAAGATCGATTCTTTGATCCTGGCCGATTCTTACTTCCCCGTTTACCTTCGACGTGGGCCTTCCAAACAGTGCCGCTAACCAGGGGATACTCCTAAGCGGCCCGTCGGTGAATAGTTCGGCTGCCGATAGCCCTTTTGCCTTGATGTCGGTTGAAAGCTCTGGATCTCCTTCAATGCCTCTTAATTTGACCGTGAATTCAGCTTGTCCGGTCAACTTCCGTTGCTCTAACATCTCAGCGAGAGACGGTTGCGAGGCTGGCGAGACTGCCTTGCCCCGGGCTGCCGTGCGCGACGAACTTGGCAAGAAGGAGGAGATGGTACTTAAGTCCTTAACCTTGCCGGCCAACGCTGCTTCATATGTAGGCTTGGGCTGCTGCCAGCCGGTCAGCTTTCCTTTCGACTGAATCTCGATATTGCCGAAAGTCAAGGACAATTCCTGCCATTCCAGGTTGGCCGGATTCAAAAGCAAGCTCGCACGACTAGTTGCGCTTGGAGCCTTGAAGGTGCCGAGCTGCGGAGTCCTGATCTGCATATTGGTAATATTGGCTTGGACGGTGGCTTTTATTCCACTGTTCAACTCACCTTCGCCGGCTACTTTCAGCTTGTACAGCCCGCCGATATCCGGAAATACGGAATGAAACGGTCCGAGATCTTTGGGGTTCAAGCTTTCAGCCGACAAGTCGAACTTGTACGTTTGACCTTTCCAATCTTCCAGCAAGCCGTTGCCAAATCCGGTTACCCGAACGCTGGTTGTATAACCGGACTTTGGTACTTTGAAATCGAGAAAGAATGGCCAGCGACGCTTTTCTTTCGGAATGACCATCTTCAAGCGCAGATCGCTCAAATCATCTGGTGCAAGCGCCTTCAGTCCGTAAGCGCGATCGCGGATGTGAAGCGTGCCGGCATTGACCTCGACAAAGCGAATCTCCAATCCAGGCTTAAGTAGATCGCTGAAATTCCATCTGTCCTTGTCCAGTCGGACAGCCCACACATTGGGATGCTGCATTCGTATGTGCCGAATGATTAGCTTCCTTTCCAAAAGCGGTAGAAATGCTACCCCCATTTCGCTTGGACCCGATGCTAGAAAGGGTGAATCATCCAACTCTTTGACCTGCACGCTTTCGGCCGCGATTGCCAGACCATTCAACCCAAGTGCCCAAGTTATTCTGCCCAGCCGAATGTTTCGGTTGAGCGAGCGCGACAGCATCTCTTCGACTTGCGGTCTGGCCCAGTCGATATTTGTTAATAAGATGGTGCCGGCCAGTAATACCATGAATAAAACCCAGGTCGCCAGAAATTTAGCCACTAGCCATCGATAGCCGGTGCCCGCCGTCGTTTCGGCAATCTCGCGATGCTTTAATTGGGTGTTCAGCTCTGGTTTGCCCCTCTAAGTGTTTGTTCGTTCGAAAGCGGGAAGATTAGTGGAAATACCCATTAGCTCATAACTGCCACGTGCTAAGCTGATTTTGGGGATATCCTGACAACTGCCGCTCAACAGTTGATTATAAGAGTTCATACTCCATGAAAGTTTACTCGTCCGAATCCAAGAGTCTTTTCTCAGCCCTGCTGATCATCGGCTATTTCGTTGGACTGGCTGACGACGCTTTCTGTTCCCCGGAACCTAAGCAAAGCTCAGGCTACCACACTGATCTATCGAAGCCAAGGGCGATTGTGACGGATGACTATCTGCCTGTTGCTGATGCCGACCAGCAAGCTGAGCTTCTCAATGCCAGCCTTAAGGAGATCAAATCCGGAAATTTGCCGGCAGCGGCTGAACTGCTTGAACAATTAGTCCGGCTGGCTCCGGAAGAACCACGTTATTGCCAGCTTCTGTCCCTGGTTCGTCATAAGTCGCAGGTTGAAAGCTGGTATCGGTATCAACGCCACTTCCGACTTGGCTGGGCCTCCGATCCGCTATAATCCGCGACAGTTTCAGCTGCTCAGCTGTCAAGCTATTGCTGGCAAAGACTTAAGGATCAAACGTGAGCGACAAGGTTTCGAGAGACGAGCTGGACAGAAGATGCTGGCCGATTTTCGAACGCCTGATGGAAGAATTAGGCGTTCGCTATCGAAACTGGCTGGTGGTAGTGGAGCCGGAAAGTCAGGACTACTTTCTCGGTCAAGATGACTACGAGATACTGGCTCGCGCTCGCAAGAAACATCCCAAAGCCGTCTTTTTTACTTATCGCTTGAGCGATAACCCGGCAGTTGATCATCTATGTTGAGACGACTTTGGTTTTAAAGGAACAGCTACTTGTGCAAAATGCCGCAATTGAAGGGCGAATAGATGACTCAGGCCGGGTCCTTTTGCCGGTGATTGTAATCGCTTCCGATGGTATGGAAGTGGAAGTGGAAGCCTCGGTCAGCCTGGAATTCGATGGAGCGCTGGCCGTCAATGATGACCTCGCCCGCAGCATGGGCTGGCGCTGCCTGGGCGCTCGCCGAGCCGTAGTAGGGTTCGAGACGAGAGCGGTAGACCATTACATCGGCACCGTCTTGGTCGGACATCAGCCCCAAAATGTCGTTGTTTTAGGTGGCATCAACAAAACTGCCGTTGTCGGGCAACGCCTGATGTCCGGACGCAAGCTGAGCGTGGACTTCACTACTTGCCGAGTCTTGCTCGAGTAAAAGAGAGCATGCGCTGACGGCAGCATGGCAAATTGTTGATCCGGTTTGAACCAGGCAGTCCTGGCTTAAATGCTCAGGACAAATGATTCTCAAATGCATATCGAACCAGAGCCGCTCGGCTGCTCAAACTCAATTTCTTGCGCAACCGAGAAACATGCACTTCAGTGGTGCCTTCGGTGATGTGAAGAGCTTCTGCGATCTCGCGGTTGGACATTCCCCTGGCAACTTTCCGCAACACCTCAATTTCACGCGTACTTAACTTGACGCGCACTTTCTCCTGACTCTCTTGACGCTCAGTAAGTTCTCGCGTCGAGCTTACTACGCTGTTCAACTGCGTACATAACTCGGTCAATTTATCGATATTCTTGCTTTGAGTCTCGACTATCTTGTATAAGCGTGCCTGACTGACTGCGATCGATAACTGATTGGCGATTCTGACCAAGAGGTTGATCTCACCGGAAGTCCAGAGCCGAACATGATCGCATTGATCGAGATGGAGCAAACCCAGCAATCGTCCCTGATAGACCAGAGGTACCATTACCATTGACATGATGCCGTAAGCCAGCATGTCTGCCCTGACATCCTGAGCCAGAGCAAAAGTGTCTTCGCGCATGATGATCAATGGCCGCCGCTCCCCGACATCAAGCAGCAAGTCGTGGTAACTTGAAAAAATTTCGCTTCGCTCGGAGACCGGTTCCAATTGAGGCCTGGTCACTTGGCGGGCGATCCGCATGTGCTCGCCACCCTCGCGCAGCAAGCAGATAATGGTGCGAGACACCCGCAACTCATCGGATAAGCTCTGAGCTGCTTTGTCTACGACATCATCAAGCTCCAGCGAGCTGTGAATTGCCACAATCAAACGATTGAGCAGCGCTTCTTCTTGCGAGGAAGCTTCAATCCTTTTGTACATTTCGCGTAACTGCTCTTGCAGGCGTGCCCGCTCCAAATTGGTCGAAATAGTACGCGGCAAGAACCGATAATACTCACCAAGCTTCGGCAGATAATCGCTGGCTCCATTGCGGAGCACAGCCAAAGCCAACTCAGGGCTGTCGACTCCCGTAATAACAATAATCGGGCAGTCCGGCGCCCGCTCGTGAATGGTCTTGACCGCATCGCTGCCTTTCATGTCCGGCAGATTGTAATCCATCACTACGACATCGAAGACTTCTTCCTCGAGCTTGCTGAGAGCCTCACCGGCGGTTTGCGTGGCTTCAACTTCATAATCGGGCGCCAGTGAGCGAATCGCTTCTTCGCAAACAGCCAGATGCGCCGGGCTATCCTCAACAAGGAGTACTCGGCGTTTTTCGGACTTCCTGGTCGGTATACGTGCCTGCTCGCCCATTACTGTCTGAAATTTCCGTAAGCCCACGCCTGCTCTCATTAAACCCTATTATGCGTTTTGCAAACATAAGCTGGGGGATACAACAATATTAGGCAGCCTATAGGCGGCTGAACCTTGCCGGTTGGTATAAAAGAATTGTGGGGAAGCAATCAAGCAATTGATTGAGCCACCCGAAAGTTGTCAATCCCCCCCTAAACGAGGCAATCCCTCGCACCTCGTAGGAGCAATCGACCCAACGAACCCAGTACCCTTACATAGGCCCACCACCAACCTAAACCCCCTTGTGAGGATAGGTACGCCTACGAGGATTGAGAAGAGCAGCCACCCCCCCTGGCTGCTCTTCATTTTGGGCGATTGAGATCAGTGCCTGCTTGAGGTTGTGCCAAGCTGGATCACCTGTCGTAACAGCGTGGCAGTTAAAGTGCAGCTTTCGATGAGCTAAGATATTGCCCATGAAAAAACTTGTCGCAATCAAAGCGCTCACTCTTACAGTCTTGGCCGGATTTAGTGTTTCGGCTTCAGCTGCACCCGGCGACCCGTCCGGACAATGGCAGGTGTTGGTCCAGAACGAAGTCGCGCCAGCCAGCGGCTCTTCTGCCGGAAAGTGGAACACTGTCTGGAGCGACGGTCGAGCCACTAAAGTAATTGATGGCTTTGCCGTCTCGAAAGACCAACAGCTCTGGAATTTAAAGGTGACTTCTTCAGAAGGGAATTGCAGCTGCAAAGATGGAAAGTTTCCTTTCAATTATCATGTCGATCAATTGGTCGCCACTCGATTGAATGATGTCAAGAATTCGAAGGTGCTGTTAGGTGATATCGCACTTGACTCCGCAAAGGCAGTGATGCGCGATCATCAAGCTTCTTGCGAAGGCATCAAAGCTCTGCCTGGACAACCGGATAACACTGAATCTTACGAGCGCAGCCGGGTGCGCCTTTTGTCCAATTGGAACGGCAGTCTCGGCGTCGAGTCGGTCAATGAATCATTCGCCTATGGGCGCCCAGTATCAATGATATCCAACGATTGGAGCGCCTACCGGCTAGATAAGGAGCCAATCTCCAAACAGACTAAAAAGTATTTGCCAACTGGCGCCGCGACCGAAGCTACTTCAAAATTTCTCAAGTTGCCTTCCGGTGAGCGCGATCCTTTTAGTCCAGGCGATTTCAGCCATTTTGTATTCGTTCCGGCCGGCGGTGGGGTAGCAATCGAGTTTGGCGTGCCCGGCACCGGCGAGTCTGTCCGCAAGCAGGCCAAAGTGGTGCGCATCGAGCGTCCGACCGCTCCTAATGAGGATTATGAAAAGCTGAGGCAGTCATTCGTTGCCGCCCACGCCGGTTTGATTCCGTGGGATAAAGTCAGCTTTTATACGGTTGCGCCCGATCGCTCCGCAGCCGTCTACGGTCAAAATGGCAATCTTTATTGGCAGGGACTAACCGGCAAGGCCAAGCAGATCGCTCCGGTCAAAAACGTGCGGGGCTGGCAGTGGCATCATGCAGCTCAATAGTCGTTCGGTAACCATCATCGGCGGAGGATTGGCTGGCTGTGAGGCTGCTTGGCAACTGGCGCGGAAAGGATTTGCAGTAGATCTTTATGAAATGCGCCCCGTTAAGCAGTCGCCAGCCCACCATACTGATTGCCTGGCTGAACTAGTCTGCTCCAACAGTCTGGGTAGCCATCAAACTGCCAGCGCTTCGGCGCTGCTTAAGGAAGAGTTGAAGCTGCTCGGCTCTCGCTTGCTGGAGATCGCCTACAAGTGTTCAGTGCCGGCCGGAGCTGCCCTGGCTGTCGACAGGCAGGCCTTTGCCGAAGCGGTCACCCAATCTATTACCGAAAACCCGTTGATCACATTGCATCGGGAAGAACTCACCGACATTCCTAGAGAGAGAGTAACAATCGTCGCCACCGGCCCGCTTACTTCACAAGGGCTGATCGCCTCGATCGTCGACATTACCGGACAGCAGAATCTGCACTTCTTCGATGCGGCCGCTCCAATACTCGTTTGTGATTCGGTGGATCGCACCAAGGTTTTCGCCCAGAGTCGATACGACAAAGGAGAAGGCGAATATCTTAATTGTCCGATGAATAAGCAAGAGTATGAGACGTTTTGGAACGCGCTGGTCTCGGCCGAGCGCGTTGAGCTGAAGGATTTCGAAAAGGATACTTGCTACTTCGAGTCCTGCTTGCCGGTTGAAGTAATCGCTTCCCGCGGTATTGACACTTTGCGATTCGGTCCGATGAAGCCGGTCGGATTGCTGGATCCGTCTACCGGCAAGCGTCCCTATGCGGTAGTTCAACTCCGGCAGGACAACGCCACGGCAAACCTCTACAACATGGTCGGGTTTCAAACCAATCTGAAATGGGGCGAACAGCAGCGAGTTTTTAAACTGATTCCCGGTCTTGAAAAGGTGGAATTTGTCCGCTTGGGTGTTATGCACCGGAATACATTTTTGAACAGCCCGGTCGTTCTGGATGCGACGCTGCAAGCCAGAGCGCTCCCCCATCTGCTCTTCGCCGGACAGCTTACAGGCACGGAGGGCTATACGGAATCGATTGCCACCGGCTTAATTGCTGCTCGTAACGCGGCTCGACTCGCCGCCGGAATGGAACCGGCCGTAGTATCACCCAAGACGATGATCGGTGCGCTATTGCGTTACATAACTTCAGCTGATTCCAAGAACTTTCAGCCGATCAACTCGAATTGGGGCCTGTTCGATCTGCCTGCCGAATACAGCCGGCTATCCAAGGCCGAGCGCCGAGAGAAATTAGCCGAGTTATCCTTGAAAACCATCGCTGAAGATGTGCGAGAGTTTGATGATTGCTTCGCCAAAACAGCCTTCTGAACTGGTTTGCTCTCGGGCTACCGTTTACATACACCAATCATCTGGACCGGCTGCCTGCCCCGCTGCACATATACTTTGACAATCTCATTGTGCGCGCAGCGCGTGGTGGTTGATATATTTGCACTGTAGGGCAGGACTTCCGGGTTGTATTCAATCTTGTCGGGAATTTGCCCGTCCGAATCAACGAATCGACCGCTGATACTGTAGTTGTGTTCTGACACCAATACGACTTCCGGATCGATGAACGTGCCGACCTTAATGCCTCCGGGCGTGAAAACTTCGACAGTCGTTTCGGGCATGATTTAACTCCGTTGTTGCCAAGTATAGAAAGCGTCAAAGAATGTGATTACAGCTGCGATTAAATAGTGTAGATCAGGGTAAGATGTGTTAAGAATAAGCACGTACAACTAAGTAGATCTCGACCGTTGATTCTTAGTGGTTTAGTATCGATAGAGTTGACGTAATTACTACCAGAGAACCCAAAAGGAGCTTGTTATGGCCTATACCATAGTTGCAGATCTTTGCGAGGGTATAGCGGATTGTATTCCAGTTTGTCCAGTCGAATGCATACACTGGGCAGAAGGCAAGACGAATACCAAAGGTACAAAGTACACGTACATTGATGATGCAACCTGCATCGATTGCGGAGCTTGCCTTTCGGTCTGCCCGATTGAAGGAGCAATTCTCGATGAATGGAAGCCGGAGCTTCAAAAGCCTTAGTCGTTAAGATCGTGTCGGCGTATCTGCGCTGATACCGTATCTGATGCCGACCGGTGAAGGTTCTCGGTAACTGCAAGCCAACTGTTCGCTCGGTCGAACGGTTGGCTTCTTGTTTCCCGCCGTCGATACTTTGCCGTTACCCCTACCAGAAGGATTCCGCATGCTCTCTTAAGCCGTTCATCTTTGTCTGCAGCAGAGAGTGCAACTCCGTTCGCTCCGCTTCAGTCTGCCCCGGCGGCACAAAGATCGGGTCGCCAAACAGATAGATCATCGCAGTACCCCAGAGCGGCCCCATGAATTTGTCCCAGGATGGAAACCACCAATGCGAGCGCGAGCGGCACACAAAAGGAATGATTGGCAGTTGTGTGAGCTCAGCCAGTCGAATGATACCGGGCTTGATTTCGTAGATCGGGCCGCGCGGTCCATCAACCATGAAGGCGATGCTTTGACCGGCCTTGGCTGCATCTACTAAAGCTTTTGCTCCCTGTACAGCCTTGCGCTTAATCGAACCACGCACAACCGAAAATCCAATTGCCAGACAGGCGCGCGTAATGATTTCGCCGTCTCGGCTGTCACTTATCAAGATAGTTAGTTTCTTGCGCGGATTTAGTCCAAGCAATCCGACCATTCGACCGTGGAACACCGCATAGATCGCCGGACGTTTTAAGGCCGTGCTGGAAATATATTCCTGTGCTGCGGGCGCGATTACCCTTGTAAGTTTATAGCTGTGGTCCATCATGTCGGTGCCGTGACGCGAAAACCACGTCAGAGCATCCAGGCGCACCGTGTCGAGCGCCGGGATGTGCATCATCCATTTCGTAAGCTTGCCAAGTATTGTCAATTTGGACATAGACAAGAGGATATAGCATGATGGCAATCATTTAGCTTTTCGAAATATCCATTGATAGTCCCGTCGAGATCTGTAAGGTTTTTTCATCTTCGTTGTATTTGCCGGTAACTGCCGTCCCGTAAGGGTTTTGAAACAGGCAGTTGCTTTCCTCGGACGCACGGCGAAAAGCCTTTGTAAAGCAAATTGTCTCTGCGATCAAGCCGGCGAGCGCACTTTCCCGTCCGCTCAAATTGCCTGGAAAAGGCTTGGAGCAGCGCTTTCAATACCTGACGTCCGGCCCGTCTCCCGCCCTAAAAGCCGTATAACCTCCCGAGTAGCTGCATTGCCGCCATCGCTCTGTGTTATCATTTACTGTTGCTAAATACGGACTATAACCGAGCGAGATGGATACTAAGAAATGGCACTAGTAGCAGAGAAGAAGAAGACAGTAATCGAAGGCAATCGGGTCCATACGAAGGATACCGGCTCGCCAGAAGTGCAAGTGGCGATGCTCACAGAGCGGATCAATCAGTTGACCGACCATCTGCGCAGTCACACCAAAGACTTTCACAGCCGACGCGGACTCTTGATGATGGTAGGCAAGAGGCGCAGGCTACTCCAATATTTAAACCGGGAGAACCCGGACCGGTACCGGACGCTAATTGAAAAGCTCGGACTCAGGAGATAGGGAATTGCTCAGGCGGACTGTTTAGGTCCGCCTGTTTTGCGCTGTCGACTGCCTTCCGGGTTTGCCATTTGGGCAACAGGTAGGTTCGACCGCCGCGGCGTCTATGAGCGAACGCCGGAATTGCAATGCCTGATGCCATACACAGATTTTGAGGGAAAAAGAAGTGCAAGCGGAAATGACGACCAGTATTAACGAAGTATCGATTCAAGTCGATGGCAAAACTATTTCTTTGCGAACCGGCCGCCTGGCTAAGCAAGCTGGCGGAGCCTGCGAAGTGCAGTGTGGTGACACGATGGTATTAGTTACTTGCGTAGCCAGCAAAAACATTCGAGAAGGCATAGATTACTTCCCGCTCCTGGTTGATTACGAAGAAAAGCTCTATGCGGTAGGTCGCGTCCCGGGCAGCTTTACCCGCCGCGAAAGCAAGCCGACTGATAAGGCTATCCTGACCAGCCGCTTGATCGATCGCCCGATTCGTCCGCTGTTTCAGGAAGGCTATCGGCAAGATGTGATGGTTCATGCGATCTGCATGAGCGCCGACCAAGAAAATCCGCCGGACACGCTGGCTATGCTTGGTGCGTCCTTGGCGATTGAACTGGCTGGACTACCGTTTAACGGACCGGTAGGCGCCGTTCGAGTCGGCCGGGTAAAAGGCAAACTGGTCGCCAATCCTACCTTCGAGCAGATGGAAGAGTCCGACATTGATTTGGTGGTGGCGGGTACCGAGTCGTCCATCATGATGGTCGAGGCAGGCATGAAGATTGTTCCTGAGAAGGATGTGCTCGCCGCAATCGACTACGCCCATCAAAATATTAAGCGTCAAATTGAAGCGCAACGCCAGTTTTTGCAACAACTGGGCGTAAAAAAGAAAGAGTTCGTCGCGCCGGAAACGAACCAGGCGTTGGTAGATATCATTGCTGCCAATGCGACTGAAAAACTCAAAGAGTCGATGAACGGAGTCACCAATAAGCTTGTCAGACAGACCTTGGTTGACGAAGCGATGGCAGCGGTAAAAGCCGCGATTGAAGGATTGCCGGAAGACAATGAGCTCAGGCAGATATCCTCTTCCAAGTTGGCAGAGTATTTGGAGCTTCACGAAGCAAAACTCATGAGAGAACAGGTGCTGGACACCGGCATGAGAGCCGACGGTCGCAAATGCGACGAAATTCGACCGATTACAGTCGAAACCGGCATCGTTCCGCGCGCCCACGGCACCGGTCTGTTCACCCGTGGAACGACGCAAGTGCTCTCAATAGCCACCCTGGGAACTACTGGTGACGCTCAGCGCTTGGATTCAATCGACCCGCAAACCGAGCGTCGCTATATGCACCATTACAACTTCCCTGGCTTCTCGGTCGGTGAAGTAAAGCCGAACCGCGGACCGGGCCGTCGAGAAATTGGTCACGGTGCGCTGGCCGAGCGCGCCCTAATGGCGGTTCTGCCTTCGCAAGAAGAGTTCCCTTATGTCATTCGAGTTGTCTCGGAAGTTCTTGAATCCAACGGCTCGACCAGCATG
>CAZSNX010000028.1:5477-19281 GCA_964607945.1 uncultured Candidatus Obscuribacterales bacterium | reverse complement strand
CCCACTGGTCCCACCGGCCCGACTGGCCCCACTGGCCCCACCGGCCCAACTGGTCCCACTGGTCCAACTGGTCCAACTGGTCCAACTGGTCCCACTGGACCAACCGGCCCGACTGGCCCCACTGGCCCGACCGCTCCCACCGGTCCTACTGGTCCTACTGGTCCAACCGGGCCAACTGGACCCACTGGTCCCACTGGACAGACCAACCCGTTCTACACTCAGCCAAATGATTCTTTCTATCTGCAAGACTGCCAACCATCCTACTTCCGCAGGCAGCATGATGTCGTTCTGATTGGTCATCGTGGAGCCAGTGTTGCTTCTGGTCCAAACGGTCTTATCCTGCAGTCTGGTTCGGTGTTTATCTCCGCATCAGAAGAGCCTCTCTTTGCTGATACTCCAGCTGGAAGAATTAGCGTTTCTGCGCACAGCAACTTGTTTGTTCAACAGCATTCTTCTGGTGTTCTTATAATTTCAAACCTTGGTCTCAGTTCTGCCAGTGTGGAACTGGGACGCAATGGGCAAAACTGCACTGAAAGCATCGGTTCCGGTGCAGAACTAATAGTCGCTGATGAGTATTTCGGTCCGCGCGAAATGGATGAAGAGCTTGGGATTCGAAGCCACTACGAGATTGCGCACTGCCACGTACCAGGAGTGACATTCATTCGGCATAAGATGTTAGCGAAAGAGATCAGGGACAAGGAAAAAATTGTTGATTGCGACCCAGTTCGATATCCTGAACGCTACTTGAAGCAGCGAATCCACACCATTCGATCGGTCACTGGACAACTTCTTTCCAAAGCTCCGGATGCCAATCAGCATGAGCCAGATCAGACCTTCAATCGCAAGCCAGAACGATCTAATGACAATATCGATCATCAACCGAAGGAAGTTTCGCTTGTTCCCATCAGCTTTATCGCGCCGGCTACCGCACCATCTTTGAGAGTAGCGAAAAACAAAGGGGTATTCCTGGCACAGCTTGGACAAGCTGATATAGAGAGGGATTTGAACGGAGAGTTTACTCTGAATGAGGGAGAAATACTCATTCGCACCACCCAACCCACGAGTTTCAAGACTGGTACTTGCCAAATCTACCTGCAACCAGGAGCTGCGGTGCTTGTAGAGAAAACTGCTGACGTAGTGAAAATAAGAAACATTCATGAATCGAAGGCACACTCGGTCGAGATAAAGAAACCAGGCGGGTCTCTGCTCTATCTGCAACTGACCGATGAGATCATCTTATCTGCCGATAAAAGTACAGCCATCCGTAGCCTGAGTGATCGAGTCGGACGCCGCCGAATAAGAGACTTCAAGTTGCAGAGTGGGTTGACATTGACCAGGAGCGAATTCTCATTGGTATCACTATTGACGGAGAATCAGTTGCTCCAAACTTTGCGCACTAGCAAAGATCGGGAATGCGTCAAATTGCACAATCAGATACTAAAGACAGCTGTATGCCACTGGATCGTAAAGGGCAATCGTAAGCCTTACAACTCAATTCATCCCGAAGAGTAGAGGAATTCCTCGAACAGCAGCATTGTCAACATGTTTAACCAGTTGCCGCATCTGGCAGATTTCAATATAGGAGAGACTATCAAAGGATCAGTATGTGCAGTCCCCAAATTTAACAGCACTCTTTTGGCATAAGTTTAGAGAGCCGGTTATTTCGGTTTTCATTTTTGTGCACATCTCAGCTCTAGTCCTCTGGGTTTGCCCGCCCTTTCCACTCTACTGGTCCATATTGCCCTGTTTCTCGCCATACATCAGCTATCTTGGCTTCTGGAATCAGTGGAAGATGTTTTCGCATCCAAAGGCTTGGAATGCATACTTGACCGCTACCATAGTTTTCTCGGACGGCACATCCAAAAACTGGCAATTTCCGCGAACAGATCAGATGGACTATCTGACCCGTGCATGGAAAGAGCGTTATCGCAAATGGGCCAATGAATACATCAATGAAGAAAAGTATGACTTTGCGCGCGCTGATGCAGCCAGATTTATTATCCGACAATTCGCCAATGAAAAAAGTAAGCCAATTGAAGTGCAATTGGTAAGACATTGGTCGTTCATTCAGCCTCCTCCCGGCATTGGCAAGCCTCAGCCAACAGACGAAGGTGCTTATACATTCTTTCGTTATCAGGTGAAACCAGAGGATCTCAAATGAGCCTTTTGGATGTCTGGAAGATCTGGAAACAATTCTGGTTTGCCCCAGAGTCACCATTGGCGATGGCAGTCTTTCGGATCATGTTCGGATTGATTATGCTCATTTACTGTGCCCTCTTGGCTCCTGACTTGTTCATCTGGTTTGGTCCCCAGGCAATCTGCGGGCGTGAAACAGCAAGGTATGCCTTGGCAGGCTTCGGTCCTCCTGGATTCAATCTTTGGTCCTTGATTCCGTACAACGATGCGACCGTTGCAATGTTTCTCGCGGTCATGGCACTAGCATCAGCTCTCCTTACTGTCGGGCTGTTTTCTCGTGCTGCTGCCATCACTGTTTACTTGTTGCTTGCATCCTTCCAACAAGAGAACAGCTTGATTATCAACGGTGGCGATATTTTTCTGAAAATGTCAGCATTTTTCCTGATTTTCTCTCCCGCTGGAGAGTGTCTATCACTCGATTGCAAGCGCAAACCAAACCCTAATGCAACAGCTCTACCCAGTGGTTGGCTTCAGCGACTATTTAAATTTACGATTGCCCTTATTTACTTTCAAAGCTTTTGGTCAAAACTCGAAGAACCAATGTGGATAAATGGTACAGCTCTCTGGTATGTACTCAGAGAAGTAGAGTATCTTCGCTTTCCTGTTCCCCTCATTTCAAACAGTGTCTGGATGTGCGAGACAATGAGTTGGTTTACTTTACTGTTTGAAGGGGCCGCTTGGATGTTGATCTGGTTCAAGGAGACTCGTTATCCAGTCATTTTCGGGTTGATCGGTCTGCATCTGGGAATTGAATACAGCATGAATCTACCTATGTTTGAATGGATAATGATAGCGGCTTTGGTCTTGTTTATACCTGCGGAGGACTTAACAGCGTTCGCAAAATGGATCCAAGACTTATTTAAAACAACCACTATGGTATCACAAGACAAAACAGTTACAGGAGCAGCCGATGCTCAATGAATTGCAAATGATGAAACAAGGTTCAACTCAAACATCGCAGGCGGAATTTGCCAGTAGTAAATTGAGAACTATGCTTCTACGGTTCACGACTCTCGCCGTGTGCCTCTTCTGGTTGAGCCCTTGCCTGCCAACAGAACTTAAGTGCTCGCTCGAACACCAAGAAGTCCTCCCGGAAGAAACTGAATATATTCCAGGGGCACCATTTTTGGAATCACAGTTGCCTAAGATAGGAGGTGTCTTCAAATGGTACAAAGTACCTGCCTGGTTGGTTGGGCAATGGCACAGGGAAGAAGAGGTGTCAGTAGGCTCCCATGGCGCACCGCAGTCAACAATTAGCAAATCCAAAGGGGACATGGTTTACGGGCACCAGACTGATGAGGATGAAAACATCTGGTCCTTTTATCAAGAGCCATACTGGCAAAAGATCGATTCTGGCCCATACCTGTACTACAAATTGACCAAAAGCTTCACTCCCATGTGGTTGGCGAACGGGCATTTTGCGATACGCACTCTATCCGATGATGTGAAGATGCTCAAGAAAACTGGAAAGGTTGAGGATGTATGCCGCCGTGAGGAGATTCATGAAATATGGCGCCGCAAAGACGATAGTAAGGTATCAGCTCTGGTGTCAATCCGGCAATTTGACTTGAAGGGACATCCCACTCTTACCGCTGCCACGCATTACGAACTTTCGAAAACAGGAAGTTATCGAGAAGTTGCGTTCTGGACTGAAGGTGAGGATCTAAAGGCAAGTCTCCAGTACTGGTTGTCCCGTCACACATCAGAAGGAGCAGGCACCGAGTTGAAGCCTGGGACGGTGGCCGAATCACAATCCGTGGACGAGTCGAAGGCTGGTCGCGATAACAAAGAGGACAAGACACTTATAGAGAAAGCACGCGAAAAATTCGCGCAAGATAAAGCTGCACAAGAAGCGGCTCGGAGCCAGGAAGTAGAGCAGGCTAACACAGAAAAATTAGATCAATGAATTCGGAACACACTACGGAGCAATCTTCACGACCTGACTAACTTTGCGCTTCTCATAGCCTTTTCTTTAGCAAAGGTGATGGCACGCTTCAGATCGTTTGGCTCAATGAAGACAGCGTAGCTTGCAATCATTATGTATGAAAACAACGGAAGATTCAAAGCATAATCAATACCAAGGTGTAATGCGACTCCCGCAAGCAGAACATAGTATCGAAAGTCTCTAATCCAAATGAGCGTCCACAGCGCAAGCTCAATCAATAGCGTTCCCCAGCAGAGTAGTTTGCAAGTCCATAAGTGATCGAATAGATATGGTACAGGCAGCCGGTATAGCTCTTCGAGCCGAGTTGCATAGTAAACAGCAGTTCCGTTCCACCAGGTCTCTCCTATAATTTTCGCCCAGAAGGTCTGGCAATAAACAGCTGCCACTTCCAATTGCAGCAAGCGCTGAGCCCAAATGCTCATTTCAATCGACCAGGGATCCGCGGGTGAAAGACCTCTTCGCCTGTCAAGCAAGCGATCAATGGAGAACATGGCACCGGCCGGTGAAAACATCAAAATAAAGGCTGCTATGCGCAAGAACGAGTCACCACTGTTCAGAATCAGCTGATTGCGATGATCGAACGAAACTAGCAGTAGAAATAACGCTATCGTGCTAAAGCGAGTAAACAAACCGGCGGCGACTGACGCGGCAGCAGCACATAGACAGATATAGAAGACAATCACAGCCTGGTCAGACGGGAAGATATAGAGCAAGCTAAAGCGGGGCAATCCTTGCAGGGCACGCATTGTTTCAATCGAGACGATGCCTCGTTGACCGAACAGCGTGTAAAGATCTGGTGCCCACATGAGGCTGGAGATTAGAACTAACAGTCCAAACAATATACGATAAAGGCAAATCGGTGCTGGCGAGCGTTCCGTAAACCAGAACCGGTCCCAGATTGAGATCAAGTCCTTTAGATTCATTTCAAATCCTCCGGACGAACTTCGTACCTGAAGAATGTGAATTCATTCGAATGTGGTGGCAACGGCTTGCCCAGTCCCTTATCTGGTGGTGGAATGTCTGCCCAGTGTCGAATAAATGTAAGAGTTGTCGGCGTCTTGCCGGTGGCAAGGCACTGACGCGCTAGCCACCTGGCAAAATCCGGACGCAACATTTTTTCACTGTCGTCGTTAAGATGCTCATAACCGTACTTCCGAAAGCGCTCCTTCGGCATTCGCTCAAGCAAATCAAATTGTTCCATGCGAGGATAGTGCCAGAGTAATCTTGTTCCGTCCGAACACTTCATCTCCACATCTATATTCGGATTGAACGATCTTGGACCAGGAGCGAACATCGTGTATACCTGCCAGAGTCCGAGGTAAAGGATAGCTGGCTCGAGGGGGCGCAAGAAGTCATCACGGCGCGGAGAGCCTGGCAACAGCCAGAGAAATGCGGCAAATGCATAAATTGCAACAAACGCAGAAATTAGAGGCTTACGCAGCTTCTGCCAGGACAGCTTGTGAATCTTCTGTTCTTGTGTGGACAACAGCGAGAGAAAAGTTGCAACTGCTACGCCTTCCAATGGAATTCTGTACCTGCCTTCCAAAATGAAAGATTGTTGGAATAGAAAGAAAATCAATGCACAAAGGCTGAGTATGGGCAGTATTTCCAGACGTCGCCTCATCACCATCAAGGCTGCGATGGCGACGAACAAAGGAAACCAGATAAATCTCTCAGCCTCGATTATCCAGTTGCGCTCTCCACCTTCTAGCGTATCCATTGGCCAACTTCGTCCAAACAAGAAGAAGATGATGTTTTCTGCCGTAAACTTTACACGCTGTTCGAGGGAAACTGATATTGGCGGGTTGCATTGCAGGCGCGATCCGGTCACGTCTATCATGTACTTACCGGTGCCCACTCGACTGCTCATCCAGTCACAAAATGGTGCCAGCGGTTTTTCCTTGGGCGAAGGCGACTCGAACCACCAGCCGCTGGTGCGTACAGCATTGGATTCGCTATCAAAGAATTTGTAGTCGAATTCTATTCGTCTAAATCCGGACTCGTAATAGAACTGGTTAAAGTTGCTTGGGTAAAGCAGAAACGTATGGAGTCGATTGTAAGTTTTGATGGAGCCTGTCAGGTAAAGAGCAATCGCAACGATGACCAATAACATGCTTAGACTAAATCCTCGTTGCCATCCCTTCGATTCAATAGCTTTCCGTGCCAGCCAGACCAACACAATAAACTCCATCGGGAGAACAGAGGCTTTAGTGGCGGAAGCAGCGCCCCATGCGACAGCAGCTGCGAGGTAATTGCTGAAAGTGCATTTACTAACTGCTCGCCAGCTTAGCCACAATGCGACGCCTAGTAGTGGCAAGAGCAAGGTTTCTTGCATAAAGAACGAATACACTTCAACCCAATCAGGAAGACAGCAGAGAACCGCATACCCAGCCAACGCCCAGGTGCGGTTTGGCAAAGCCAAAAGCAACCACCGATCCCATAACCAAGGAGTCGCTGCACTGAGTATGCTTGAATACGCCGCCACGGCTAGCGGTGAAACACTCGTGAAAGACAGTACGATACTCAACCATATCTGATAACCAGGCTGCTCAAGGATTGTCACTATATCGGACCGATGCGGGTCCACTGCATTTTGGAAATGCCTCAGCGAGTCAGTGCAGGCGAGGGTAATGGGGTTGTAGAAAAACGGCAGCACCAGTCTGATAATCGTCCCAATAGCAATTATTGCGTACAGGGTTTGATGTGTGCATTGGGGGCTTGAAGAGAGGGTGGCAGAGACTCCTGACTTATTTGGAGCCTCTGGAAAAAATTTTTGTAACATACCCCAAAAACGGTGCCGTGATGATTTCATTGAATTATTCACGGGTACAACGAGCCCGTCTAACCTCGAGTTACTATTGTCCTGCCCAGTTGTTAATAGTCTCTATCCGCGACTCCTACTTTCTGCTGCTCTCTGAGTGTATGATATCCAGAGCTTTCCCGTGGAAAGATCCTGTCAAATGCCAACGTCCAGCTCATCTAATCATCAGCCGGAACGCATTCTTCAGATTTCGATCGTGGAGCACTTGTGTATATTAGGGGTGTGCCTTGGGTGCTGGTGGGAGGATAAATGAAGCAATATCTGGATCTTGTTCGATATATTCTGGATAATGGCGAGCAAAGAGAAGATCGAACCGGGGTCGGCACCATATCTGTTTTTGGTATGCAAGCGAAGTACGATCTTCGCAACGGTTTTCCGCTTTTGACCACCAAGAAAGTGCTCTTTTCGGCGGTTGTGCGCGAACTGCTCTGGTTTTTGAAGGGGTCAACCAACATCAATGAAGATTTGACTCAGCACACACCGATCTGGGACGCCTGGGCTGATGAAAATGGTGAGCTGGGGCCGATTTATGGATTTCAATGGCGCAATTGGCCGAGCTTTGTCCCGGAGGGAAACAGCGACTTGTATCGCCGGGAGCACATTGATCAGATCGGGAATCTAATCGAGTCGATCAAATCAGATCCGCAATCTAGGCGGTTGATTGTTTCGGCATGGAATGTGGCGGATTTGCATAAGATGCGTTTGCCGCCATGCCACCTACTTTTTCAGTTCTACGTAATCAATGGGCGCCTGGATTGTCAGCTCTATCAGCGCTCGGCCGACATGGCTCTGGGCGTGCCGTTCAACATCGCCAGTTATGCGCTTTTGATGATGATGATCGCCAGGGAATGTTCTTTGACTCCCGGTGTGTTTACTCACACCATGGGTGATGCCCACATCTATCTCAATCACATTGATGGGCTAAGGAAGCAGCTGGAAAGGACACCTGGTCAATTGCCGAGGGTGGAGATCGCTCATAAGCCAATCTTCGACCTCACTTTCGATGACTTTTCGCTGTTGAACTACAATCCGCAAGCCTTTATCAAGTTTCCAGTGGCGGTATAAATGAGCTTGCAATTCGACCTGGTCGTGGCGATGGATCTCAAGCAGGGGATAGGCAAAGAAGGTCAATTGCCGTGGAAGCTTGCCGGCGACATGAAGTATTTCAAGGAGCTGACTACAAAAGTCGAGAATCCCGGTCATAAAAATGCGGTCGTGATGGGACGCAAGACGTGGGAATCTATTCCTTCCAAGCGCAGACCATTGCCGGATCGAATAAACGTGGTAGTTTCAAGAGACAAGTCCCTGGTTGTTCCGCCGGCAGTGCTCAAGGCAAGTTCGATCGACGAGGCGCTCAGCGTTTTGGAGCCTTTGCCGGTAGAGCGCTGCTTCGTAATTGGCGGCGGTGAAATTTATCGATTGGCAATTGTCCATCCCGGATGCGAGCGACTTTACCTGACGCGAGTAAAATCTCAGTTCGAATGCGATACGTTCTTTCCGCATTTCGAGCACGAATACTGCCTGGTTTCGTCGTCTGCGTTGCAAGAAGACAACGGGATCGAATATGCTTTTGAAGAGTATGGGCGAATAGGCAAGTAAGGATCTTCCCAAGGAGGCTTAATGAATCGCACCGCAGCAGTATGTGCCACCGTAATTGGTATCGTAGTCTCGCTCGGGATGCAGGCGGCGGTTGCCGGCACTACCGGCGATGCCAAGAAGGGTGCCAAGCTTTTCGACAAGGCGAGTTGTGCCGGTTGCCACCCGGGTGGAGGAAACGCGCTAGATCCGCAGCATCCGTTGAAAGGGTCCAAGTTTGCCACCGCCTTCAAAGCCGACGCTAAGATTGAAAGCCTTGTGCGGACCGGCGTGAAGGGCACGGCGATGCCTGCATTCTCGAAAGCCAAGCTGAGCGACAGCGATTTGAAGGACATCATCGCCTATATCAGGACGTTGACGCCGAAGACCAGCCGGTAAATGGAAGCTGCGTTCACGCCGGAGCTGATTGTAAAAGCTTATACCATGGGAGTCTTCCCGATGGGAGGAGATGATGGTATTCGCTGGTATTCTCCTGATCCGCGCTGTGTTATTGATCTCGATGACTTTCATGCATCTGACCGGTTGATGCGAAAGTACAGGCAGAACGTCTTCGAGATGCGCGTCAACTCTGCTTGGCCAGAAGTGCTAAACGAATGTGCTCGCAGGGAGACTACCTGGATTACTGAAGAGATTTTTGCAGCCTACACGAAAATGCATCAAATGGGTTTAGCGCATTCGGTTGAAGCATACTTGGATGGCGAACTGGCCGGCGGGCTATATGGCGTAGCGCTCGGTGGGGCATTTATGGGCGAGTCCATGTTTCATCGCAAGACCGACGCTTCGAAGGTATCGCTGGTCTATCTGATCGAACGGCTTAAAGAACGTGGATTCATCTTGCTTGATTGTCAGTATATGACTGACCATCTCCGTCGCTTCAACGCCAAGTTGATTTCTAGGCAAGACTATCTCGTGCGTCTGAAGGACGCTCTCAGGCTTAATAGCCGGTTTGACTAGAGTTTTTTGTGAAATCGCCAGAAGGCCGGCTGGACTTGCCTTTACAAGGTTGTTAGAAATTCAGCTGTTTTTCTGACAGATTGGCTGAACGGCAAGTCCGGTAGCCTTCTCCGGCCTTTCTGCAGAATTCGAGCATCAACAAACATTAACGGTATTTAAGAAAATCGTTTTGAACTCTTTTTGAGCCGCTGTCGTCTTAACCATTAGAGGGTCGAAACAGTACCGACCCGATGACGATGGTTGAACGTTAACAGTGAAAGGATAAGACGATGAACCTAAAAAGGATGAACTGGCGTTGCTCGCTCATGTTGCTTGGGGCGATCGGAATCATTGCTACTCCCGGCGCACTGGCTAAGCGTGTTAATCCACCTGGCCCAGCCGGTGGTGTTGGACACGGACCATATTGGCACCACAATCCGGCCGGACCCCGCGGTGGAGCTGGCCGGGGCTGGACTTACAATCCGCCTGGCCCGGGACGTGTTTCATATAAAGCTCCCCGTCGCGCCAATCCGCCAGGACCGGTTGGCGGTCCTGGTCATGGTGCTTACTGGCACTACAATCCGGCTGGTCCGGCAGGCGGAGCTGGTCGCGGATGGATATACAATCCACCAGGTCCAGGTCGTACCTACATTCCCCGCTATTAATCTTGGTTCTTGAAACCCCCACTTTGACCATCCTGGCCGCGGTCTAGCAACAAAGCAGTTGCAGTGCGCCTCGGTAGGCGGTTGTCTTAGGCAATTTGAAGCAGTATCAGAGAGTGTTCGGATGCTTACGTTCGCTCTTTGATACTGCTTGTGGTGGCACTGCTTTGGCGCGAACTGAACAGCAATCTAAAGCTTGTGCGGTCGCCATGTGATGGCTTTATCAGGCCTGTGCGCGTGCTCGACTGGAGCGGTGAGGCAGCTGCACATTAGGCTGACATCCGAGCGGTTTTGCATCAGCGCGGAGAGATGATAGGGTCAAACGACTTGATGATTGCAGCGCACGGGCGCAGCCTTGAAGCAACTAGCGTGACAAGTAATGTCCGTGAATTCAGGCGAGTTAAAGGGCTGTCCGTCGAAAGTTGGGCCCGGCAAGACTTTGCTGCGTAGGTAAGGAGTCGACTTGCGTGGGATTTACCGCTGACATTTGTAAATTGCGATGCAGATCAATCAACAGCGTCGATGATAAAATACGCGCTCGACCGTGCACCGTTTCAGTCTCGGTCGGTAGCCGGTGGCAGTCTGCATAAATCCGTCGAGCGTTGCTCGCTTGGACAGTGTAGAGTCGGTGATTGACGAGGTGTCGGTAAATGCGAATTGCAAAAGATGTAACTGAGCTGGTCGGCAATACACCGCTGGTGAAACTGAACCGGCTAGGCGATGGACTTTATGCAACCGTGGCGGTGAAGCTGGAATCGCTCAATCCGCTGGGGTCGGTTAAAGATCGGATCGGCGTCTCGATGATCAATGAGGCAGAAAGGCAGAGATTGATCGTTGCCGGCCAGACGACCATCATCGAGCCTACCTCGGGCAACACCGGTATTGCACTCGCATTTGTCGCAGCGGCGCGGGGGTACAAGTTAATTCTAACCATGCCGGAGACGATGTCGACAGAAAGGCGCAAGACTCTTTCGGCGCTTGGTGCGCAATTGGTTCTTACACCAGGAAATCAGGGTATGAAAGGGGCGATCGCGCAGGCTGAGCAGATTTTGAGTAGCACCGCAAACGCTTATATGCCGCAACAATTTCAAAACCCCGCCAATCCCAAGATTCACAGGGAGACAACAGCAGAAGAGATCTGGCGTGACTCGGCAGCCAAAGTAGATATCTTTGTGGCCGGAGTGGGAACCGGCGGCACTCTGACTGGAGTTGGACAGGTTCTTAAGATGCGCAAGCCGTCCGTGAAGGTAGTAGCCGTAGAGCCGGACGATAGTCCTGTCCTGACGCAAGCGCTAACCGGTCAAACTTGCAGTCCCGGCCCGCACAAGATTCAAGGGATTGGAGCCGGATTCATACCCGCGGTGCTTGACTTGTCAATTATCGATGCGGTGCAAAAGGTAAGCAACGATCAGGCATTTTCTTGGGCCAGAAAGATGCACATGCAAGAAGGGCTCTTTGTAGGGATCAGCAGTGGTGCGGCAGTGTGCGCGGCGATTGAGCTAGGAAAACTTCCTGAGAATAAAGGAAAGCTAATCGTGGCGATCGCTCCGAGCACCGGCGAACGCTATTTGTCGACTCCGTTGTTTGCTGATGTCACCGCCGAGCGGGAATCGAATCAGTTCGTCGGTGGAGCTTTTCAGGCAATCACTGTGTCAATCTAACTGAGCTTGACTGACCTGTCGCGAAGGAGAATGTCGCCAGTCTGCAGAAGCTTTTGTGAGAATGACGGCAAGTTTGGGCATACCTTTCGAAAGGCTCGCCGCTTCGATTAAATCTGCTTGACAACTTTGAATTCGCGCCTACAATGAACTTGGCTCATTGTGTGCGTGGATCGCTCAATCGATCGGTCGGTATCCTTATCCTTGGTGGCTGTGGCTTAGGATATGTGGAAAAGGTTCGAACTTACTATTTCACTGCTCGTTTTGTTGCTCTTAAATGGAGCTGGTTTCGCTTTGGCCTCTGATGCGGATTTTCAGACGGTTGAAGGTGCTCCTAAGTGGACGGTGTTGACGGCTGCTCCGGTAGCAAAACTACCGTCAGCAAAAGAAGCGACCTCAAGTTATAGGCTGCATACGACGCGCAGAAAGTTTATTGCCAATCGACTGAACTACCTGTGGTACTGGGAAAAGGAAGTAAACTCCGAGCGCGAACGCCGCGGGCGAGCCGGCGACATGGCTTCAGTGATCAAATTGGAGCGCGATCTATTGGCGATTCGTGACGAGATCGAATTCATGCTTGCTGAACTCTCAAGAGTCAACAAGATAATCAGTTTGATCGACGATCCAGCGGAGTCCAAGTAGTTGAAGTGCGGAAGTTTGAGTCCTGGTGGCTGACCCAGTTAGTTACATCAAGGCAGCTATATCCAGCCAGCAGGAGCGTTCTTTCAAGGTGATTTGTGCTCGATTGCCGGCTAAGAAAAAATCAGGCTTTTCACTATTACCGGCAGAGCCAGTCCATTAGAGACTGGTTGCCCAATGTCGATGTAGTCTCCTGTATCTGTGGAGATGCCATCGAGAATTACTAGCTGCTGATTCGGCAGGTGTGTCCTTAAAAGTTGCCCGAAAGCCATCGCCACGTCGTCTTGTACAAGCAAAATCAACGGTGAATAACCATTTAGTTCGACATAAGCTCGTGCTAATGCCTCAGCCCAATGTTTTAGCGAGGCAAAGTCCGTCTGGGGCAGTTTCTCCAGGACAACAGCCGCCGGATGGCTGGACCAGTTAAGGTCGAGTCGACAGAAGCAAGCACTCAGTAAGGAATTTAGGTCTGCATTGGCATCCAATCGTTCCAGGTGATGAAACGGACGCACGATCGGAACATTTCGCAACGGCAGGCTGCTGGTTTGGACGGCTACTGTCGAGCCGCTCAGTTGGGTGCTGTGCATGCCGGCACCAATAACAGTGGCACGAATCGGCTCGGCCGGGATTTGAAACGGAAGGGACCGTTCGTTAAGCGAGCCTTCGATTCCACGTGCCAAGTAAAAACCGATATCGCCATATTGCAAACGATTATTTGGAGGTCTTTTGATCAGCTCAGCTACACCGCCCGACAGCCAGAACTGATCGATCTTGTGGCTGCGGCTCAGGGAGTCAGACACTAACAAGCGCTCGGCTATTTGAGGTGGGCGCCGTTTGACGATGTACTGAATCAACGCCTCGGCCAGCAAATTTCCAATTAGCTCCAGCATCTCGTCGCCTACAATCGAGCCAATCGGAATGTTCTTGTTGGTGGCATCGAGCAGGAGTTCGCCGGCATCAGATAATTCGCTCAAGCGGCCCTCGTCCGTCAATCTCATCATCCGGCTGCCGACAGCCAAGCAGGCGACGTCGACTGGTTCACCGGCGGCGAAGACGGCTATGTTTGAGGTTCCGCCACCGACATCGATATTGCAGATAGTGCGCCCGGTCGCCGCTGAAGCATCGGCTGCGCCGGAGCCTCGTCCAGCCAGGATGCCTTCGAGATTCGGACCGGCACTGGCAACTACGAAGTTGCCTGCCATCGCTGCCAGAGCATGTGTAACTGCCGGTGCATTGCGAAGCTTGGCTGTTTCGCCGGTGATGATTACGGCTCCTGTTTCAATCTCCTGCGGGTCAATTTCAGCGGTGCGATACGCGCTTTCGACAATTTGGCTGACGCCTTCCGCATCAATCT
>CAZSNX010000028.1:0-5467 GCA_964607945.1 uncultured Candidatus Obscuribacterales bacterium | reverse complement strand
ATCTCGCCGTTACGAAGCGGAGTGAAATGAATTGCGCTGCGATATACAATTTGTCGGTCGGAGATGGCCAGACGTGGTGCTTGGTTCGGGATTGAACGGTTGGACAGTAATAGATGGCTGACAGTCAGATGGGTAGAAGTCGTTCCAACATCGATACCGACGCTTACGAGCTTGCCGTCGTCAGAGCACTTTGTCATATTTATCCGAGCTGCTGCAGCCGGACACCTGAAGCACCAGTCTCCAGGATTCTTTTCGAGAGCTGAACGATGTATGCTCCGGCTTCGGCAGCCGGAGTTCCTCCGCTGTGGATGTTAGAGACAACTGTCCGATCTGAGCTGATGGTTGCCGGTCCGGGATTGTAAGTGAGGTAGGCAGAGAGCGCTTGGGCTGTGGTCAGTCCAGGTCTTTCACCAATCAAGTTGATAGCCAGTCTTGCCGAGTGCGAAAAGCTGATTTGATCGGCCACTGCCACCCGTCCGAAGCGAACGACGACCGGCAATCCAAAGCTGATGCCTTCCAATTCGAATCCATGCTGCAACATCGGGAGCAAGTCGGCAATGTTGCTCTCGACTGCCTGGGCGGAAAGACCGTCGCTTATTACTATCTGAACATCGCAATGGCAGAGGCAGCTCTCCTTCAGTTTATCGATGGTGGCGGTAGAGACCTGCTTACCTTTTGGCGGATTTAAGACGAAGTCTCGGCGGCAGACGGCGATGCTCTGCACTAGCGGTAAGTTGTAACGTGCAACAAAGTTGTCCAGGAAGTCCTGGCTGAATTCGCTGTGCACAGCATCACGTGCCAATGCGTGATCTTGGCGAAATTTGAGCCAGGTTGCAGTGAGTGGTCGAGCACCAGCTCTCCACACACCCAATCTGGCCGGCGTGCTGTCGAGTAGATGGCGGAGATATTCCGGATGACTTGGTGCTGGAATATTATGATTCATAATCCATCTCTACTGCGCGATGCAGGCGACTGCATCGATATACCACTATAGAAAGCTTACAAGGAAAGATCGGTTACACTATGGAGCATTCTCTTTCAAAGAGGTGAAAAGACGCACATCATGACCCTTTCCTACACTGTCGGCGGACAGAACTTCAGATTTCAGTCTCTGAAGGAAGTTCTTGCAAAAGCTAATGAGGAGAAGTCTGGAGACCAGCTGGCAGGCATTGCCGCTAGTTCTGAAATGGAGCGCATTGCCGCTAAGCATGTGTTAAGCGGTGTTACTTTGAAGGAGCTGCGTGAGCAACCGGTGGCACCTTACGATCTTGATGCTGTCACGCGCTTCATTGATAGCCGCCTGGACAGTGTAAGTTATGCAAAGATCGCCGGGTGGACTGTCGCTGAATTGAGAGAATTCCTGCTTTCTGCTCAAACCTCGTTATTGGAGATAGAGGAGATCCGGGGGGCGCTTACCGGAGAAATGGCTGCTGCGGTGGCTAAACTGATGTCCAATTTAGATTTGATTCGGACTGCTGAAAAGTGTCGAGTGGTGTCGCGTGCAAATACCACGCTTGGTCTGCGTGGAGTATTGGGTGGTCGACTGCAACCGAATCATCCGTCAGATTCCGTCGAAGGTGTAACTGCTTCAATTTTTGAGGGACTTTCCTATGGAATTGGAGATGCTGTAATTGGGATCAATCCGGTCTATGATACGCCCGAGACCGTCGCTCGGCTGCTTGAAGCCACGCATGATTTGATCTGTCAGCTGGCTCTGCCGACTCAGAACTGCGTGCTCAGTCACGTCACTACCCAGATTAAGGCAATCGAACGTGGAGCACCGGCTGGACTGATTTTTCAGAGTGTAGCCGGCTCGGAAATGGGCAATACCGCATTTGGTATCACTCTGGAAACGCTTGAAGAAGCTCATCGGCTTGGCAAGCAAGAATGCAAGAATGCCGGCGGGCAAGTCATGTATTTTGAGACTGGCCAAGGATCCGAGCTTTCATCTCGATCGCACCACGAAGCCGATCAGCTGACGATGGAGGCGAGATGCTATGCGCTTGCCAGACACTTTAGTCCGTTTCTAGTCAATGACGTTGTGGGTTTTATCGGTCCGGAGTATCTGGCCGACGGACGTCAGATGATTCGCGCCGGACTAGAAGATCATTTCATGGGTAAATTATTAGGCGTTCCGATGGGTGTAGATGCTTGTTACACCAATCATATGGAAGCTGATCAAAACGATTTGGAAAATTTGACGGTTCTATTGGTTGCAGCCGGCGTCAATTATTTTATGGGAGTGCCGATGGGAGACGATGTGATGCTTTCCTATCAGTCCACCAGCTTTCATGATGTGGCCAGTCTCAGAGAATTGACCGGCTGCCGGCCTGCCCCCGAGTTCGAGCGCTGGCTGGAAGAATGCGGGCTGATGAAAGACGGCAAGCTGACCGAACACTCCGGGGATCCGACCTTTGTTGCCGGATTGAAGCGGGCGCGCTTGTAGTTCTATTCACGGCAAAATTGGAAGCGGACTGCAAAGCAAACCGCTTCCAATTTGTCATCTGTACAAGGGTTATGCCGCCATTGCGATGCGCGTTCTTGCTTGAGCCCTGATGAATTGATCGTCGTCGGTAGCGAGCTTGAAAAGTACGGCAGCAGGCACGAGCGGATTGAAAACCAGCTCATTTCGGACGGCGCTGTTTGCGTCGGTGCTCAAGTTAAGCAAGGTGGTTGCCGGCGTTTCCGGGCTTCTTGCAAGCGCCAACTTATCGGACTCCGTCAGTTCGAGGGATCGTTTGTCTTGTCGCCTGGAGAAAAGTTTGGCTGTGAAATCTACAACTGATTCTGCAAGTTCGGCGACGAGATCGACTTCGAACTGCAGGGATTCATTCATTTCGGGGCTCTTTACAGCGATTGGAAAGCTGCTCATTTGATTGTCCTCCAGTAGACTGGTCGTCTAGTTGGTGTGCAAATAGTAGACCGCCCGTCTAGTAATGTCAACCTGACTTAAATTAAGGGTGCATAATCTTTCTGGACGACTGCTCAGTAAAAGGCAATTGGCCAACCGAGCTTAGAGATGCCGGTTATGCTGACGATTGGTGAAAAATCAGGCTATTGAAGTTGATCATAAATTGGAAAGTTGAATTTCAACCGATATCGGTTGAAGTTTTTGCCGGTCAAGCTATTGCGGAGCAGGAAAGGCTACTCGAAGATTGGACCGATTTTTTGTTGACTTTAGTAGATGACTGGTCTAATATTTTTTTATGTCGCCGAGAGCCTCAACCAGCAATAAAGAGAACACCAGAGCCGTACTTATCGAGACCGGCATCAACATCATGCTGGAGAAGGGATTCAACAACACTGGCTTGAGTGACGTCCTCAATGCTTGCGGTGTTCCAAAAGGTTCGTTCTATTATTACTTTCAAAGCAAGGAAGACTTCGGGCTGCAGATCATCAATTCATTCGATGAAGAATATGCTGATCAATTAGATAAAGTCTTTAGCAATCGCCAATTGACTGCAGTCGACCGGCTCAAGAGATTTATTGACGAGGCGATATCAAATGCCGAGCAGCGTAAATGCAGTCGCGGATGTTTGATTGCCAATCTCAGTCAGGAAATGGCCGATCAAAACGAAGTTTTTCGCACACGTTTGAAAGAAGTGATTGAAAAGAGGCGCAGTACCTTCGCACTTGTGATTCAAGAAGCAAAAGACAAAGAAGAGATTTGCAGCGATATCGATCCACGCGAAGCAGCCGAATTTTTCTTGTCTGCTTTCGAGGGTGCAATCATGCGCTCGAAAGTACGAAAGGATACGGAGCCGCTGCTTAGCTTTCGCAAAATGATTTTTTCGGTAGTCCTGCAGGCAAAATAGGCCAATCCAGAGAACTTAAGCGTCGGAATTTTAAACGCATTCATATGCAAGTAATTACAATTGCTTGTCAGGGTATCGGCACGCTTGTCAGCGCTAGCTTGAAGTCCCGCATCGACTGATATCTGAGATTCATATCTCTGTCCAATGCGCGAGCAACGACTTGCTCTAAGGCATCAGGTATAACTAATTCTGGATTCATGGCAGACATTAACGGCACATTTTCTTCCAGTTGCTTGAACATCGTTTGAGCGGCGTTTTCACCCAGGTGCAGAACATACCCTGTAATCGCTTCGTAAATCACACATCCCAGTGAATATACATCTGAGCGTTCATCAACAGTCATACCGCGCACTTGCTCGGGGCTCATGTAAGAGGGAGTTCCCAAACTGGAGCCATCTTTGGTAAGTCCGACAGAATCGCCGTGGTGTAGATCTCTCAACTTGGCGCAGCCGAAATCTAAAATCTTGATTGGGACTGCCGGGTTGTTTCCCAACATGATATTACTCGGTTTTAGATCGCGATGTATAACGCCGGCTGCGTGCGCATGAGAGAGCCCGTCGCAGATTTGGCTGAAGACACTGATTGCCTCCTTGACCGGAAGATGGTCTCGCTCTCGAATAATATAGTCCAACCCCCGACCATCAATGAACTCCATAACCATGTAAGGACGTTTGCGCTCTGTCACTCCGTAGTCATAAATTGTCGCAATGCTGGGATGATTCAAACGGCTCACCAAGCGCGCTTCTTGCTCGAACCTGGCGAAGACCTCCGGTTTCATTCCATGGAAGTGCAGCATTTTGACTGCGACCAGCTTATCGAGTTGTGGATGCCTGGCTTTGTAGACGATGCCTGCGCCTCCTTCTCCAAGTACGGATTGAAATTCGTATTTTGCTGCCAGTGCGCTTCCTAATAAGCCGCCGTCGCTAAGTAGCTCTTCGTTGCCGGCTCCTAGTGGTTTAGGGATACGGCTTTCCATTCGCCTCAATATCGCTTTGACACGAGCTGACAACTCCTTGGGCTGAAACGGCTTGGTCAAGTAATCATCGGCGCCCGAGTCAAAACCAAGGGTTTTGTCATCCAATTGGGTTCGACCGGTCAGCAGCAATACCGGCGTATTGCCACCTGATTCACGAAATTCTTTCAATAGATCGAGCCCTGTGATTTCGGGCATATCCCAGTCTAAGATAATTAGATCGTAGGATTTATCCGCTAGCTTATTGCGACATTCAAGGCCATTCCTGGCCGTGTCGACCGAGTACCCTTCACCGGTCAGCCACTCTGCGATTACCTCTACTACCAGTGCATCGTCGTCAGCAGTAAGAACTTTCGGCATTGACTGTGCTGCTCCTCTCCTGACGTTACTCTGTACCGCCGGTCCCGGCTTATGAGCTAACCAGCCGGGCAGATCTACAGTAAAGGCTAGTCATTTCTTACCACTTCAATCAGAGTTCTTCCACGCATCAAGGCTGCCGTCACTTGGACGGTTCGAACTTGTAGCCTACCCCATAGACTGATTTCAGCCTGCTTTGCTCGCCGGTGCTGTCTATTTTGCTTCTCAACTTGCTGATGGAGGTGCGAACATTATCAGGCAATGGCTCGGCATCCGAAGCCCAGACGCGCGCAAGCAGAGCCTCGACGCTGAACACTTCGCC
>CAZSNX010000027.1:4986-19416 GCA_964607945.1 uncultured Candidatus Obscuribacterales bacterium | reverse complement strand
CGACAAAGTGTTGATCAACGATCGCATTGCAGATTCCATGTTCCAGCAAGTGCTTCTGCGTCCCGACGAGTATTCCGTAATCGCCACGCCCAATTTGAATGGAGATTACTTGTCAGATGCCTGTGCTGCCCAAGTGGGCGGGCTCGGTATCGCACCTGGTGCAAATATCGGCGACAACTGCGCCATTTTCGAAGCCACCCATGGCACTGCTCCGAAGTATGCCGGACTCGATGTTATCAACCCCGGCTCGGTAATTCTGTCAGGAGCAATGATGCTCGAGTATCTCGGCTGGACGGAAGCGATGAAACTGGTACACGATGCTCTCGGCAAGACCATTCAAAAGAAGCTCGTCACTTACGATTTCGAGCGCTTGATGAAGGGTGCCACCAAGCTGAAGACCAGCGAATTTGCCTCGGCTATGATTGAAAATATGGCCTAGTAGATAACTGCCGGGTGGGGCAGTTTCGGCCGCTGGTTCGCACCGGGCCAACTGCCTCACCCCAGGCAATTCCGCTGAAAGTCTGCTTGGAGGCAAGGAGGTTCATATGTCTCAAATGTCGCAAACGCCACAGGCTTCCAGAGAGAAGTTGGTTTATCTGCGTCAATGGGTCGGAAGCAAAGTAACGGTTACGTTAGTCAATGGCAGTCAGGCAAGCGGTTTACTTACCAACATCGTCTTTGATGGTACGCGCTTGATGTACGTCATGCTCGACGATGCAATCTGCCTCAACTTCGACCATGTGGTTGAAGTAAAGCTCGGCAGTAGATAGAGCCCTTCACCCTTGCGAATTATCTTTCTGGGCACACCAGAGTTTGCCGTACCGACGCTGGAAAGACTAATTACCTGGCCGAAAGGCGAGGTTGTTGCAGTAGTCTGTCAGCCGGACAGACCTTCCGGGCGTGGGCGTAATGTCTATGCCCCGCCTGTAAAATTGGTCGCTCAAGCCAAGGGAATACCTGTGTTGCAACCGGAGAAGCTGTCCAAATCGCCGGCAACCGTCGAAGCGATGCGAGCTCTGCGCCCGGACGTGCTTGTCATGGTGGCTTTCGGGCAGATATTGAAAGAGCCGGTATTAGCAATGGCTAAATATGGAACAGTAAACGTTCACGGTTCACTGCTTCCGGCTTACCGCGGACCTGCTCCGATCAACTGGGCGATCATTAATGGCGAGTCGGCGACCGGAATTACTACGATGTTCTCGGACAAAGGGGTCGATACCGGAAAGATGCTCTTGAAGCAAACAGTTCCGATCGGCGCCGATATGGACAGCGAGCAATTGAGTGCCACGTTGTCGCAGGTCGGCGCGGACTTGTTAATTTTAACGCTCGAAGGAATACTAGATGGCAGCATCCAAGCCGAAACTCAGGACGAAAGTAAAGCGACTTATGCTCCGTTGCTGAAAAAGGAGCTCGGATTAATTGACTGGTCCAAGCCTGCTCAATCAATCCACAATCTGGTCAGAGGACTTCACGGCTGGCCCGGAACACACACTTTATTTCAAGGCTGCCCGCTCAAGATAATTCGGACGAGCGTAGCTAAACTGGAGCTTACGCCTGCGACTAGACCGGCAGAGGTAGTTTCAACCGGTGAAAGACTGCTGGTCGCCTGCGGCGGAAACACCGATACGGTGCTCGAATTGTTGGAGGTGCAGCCGCCCAATAAGGCTCGGATTGCTGCCCGCGACTGGGCAAATGGAGTGAGATTGACCGCTGGAGCGACTTTCGGTACGTAGAATTCAAAAATGACTAAGGACAGTACGCCCAAACAGCAGAAGCCGGACAGCGGACTAGCCTCGCGCAAATTGGCGATCGAAGTGCTGATCTCAGTAGAATCCGAGGGTGCCTATGCCAATCTGGCACTGGCCGGAGCGTTTAAACGCAAGCAGCTTTCCGAGCGCGACCGCGCATTCGTAACAGCGCTTGTTCAGGGCGTGCTCCGGCATCGCTTGAAATTAGATGAGCGAATCGCCCATCTGTCTACTCAAAAGCTTGAGAAGATGCCTGCCTTCTTGCGAAATGCGCTTCGGCTCGCTATCTTTCAAATCGAGCATATGACCGATATTCCGCAGTCGGCGGTCGTCGATACCTGCGTCAAGTTGGTTCGTTCAAACGGGCACGAGGGACAGGTCAAGTTCGCCAATGCGGTATTGCGAAATTACCTTCGGAAGCGCGAGAGCTACTCTGAAGGCGAAGTTTTGCCGCTCAATCTCGAACAGCTTCCCACCAGTTATTCGATGCCGATGTGGTTGGTCGAGAAGTGGCTGAAGGTCTGGGGAGCGGAAGAAACAAAGCAGTTGCTGGAGCACAGCCAGCAAATTCCCGACCTGGTTATCCGGGTTTGCGAACAGTCCATCACGACCGAGGGACTTTTGGATATCTTGCAAGCTCAAGGTATCAAGCTTAAACGTGGGCGTCTGGTCGAATCATGCTTGATAGTCGAGGACAGAGGACCTTTCCGCGGACCACTCAGCAAGTTGCCGGGGTACAGCGACGGGCTGTTCACAGTGCAGGATGAAGCAGCCGCATTCGTCTCGAAGGTGGTCGACCCGAAGCCCGGCAACCTGGTGATTGGTCTTTGCGCCGCCCCCGGGGGCAAGCGCATTCATCTGGCAGAACTACTGCAAAACACGGGACGAGTGGTGGCTGTCGACAGCCACGCCGCACGGCTCAATCTCTTGCGTCAAAATCGTCAACGATTGGGAATCACCAACATCGAAACCTTTGTTGCAGACGGGCGCTCCTTTCAAACTGACGCCAAAGCTGATTGTGTCTTGCTTGATGCGCCCTGCACGGGAACCGGCGTGATTAACCGGCGATCAGACCTTCGATTCAACCGTGCAGCACCAGATATGGTGCTGCTTTCGGAACTGCAGAGACAGTTGCTAGAGCATGCCAGCACGCTTGTCAAGCCTGGTGGCACGCTCGTTTATTCGACTTGCTCGATGGAGCCGGAAGAAAACGAGCAGAACATCGAGACATTTCTCGCTCAGCACAAGGACTTTCAGACCAGCAGCTTGCAGCCGTATGTTCCGGCAGATTTACTGGAAGATTGGCTGAAAAACAGTTTGAACGCCGATCTCGATCTGGACCGCGGCTGGCTGACTTTGATGCCTTCACGGCATGGCACATCCGGATTTTTCGTTTGTCGCATGCAGCGCAGTCCGAAATGAGATAGCTGATTGAGCGAGTTGGCAGCCGGGTAAAGTGTTTGTGGCAAACTCCTGAGGACCTTGCCGAATGGAGCTGTTCACAATTTTCGGACTGACAGTGGTGATGCTGCTGATTTCGAGCATCCGCTTTGTATACGAGCACAATCGGTTGGTAATCTTCAGAAAGCTTGCAACATTCAACTTCTGAGTTCGTAGCGGTGTTAACCAAGCTGGGCAAGTTCTACTTATCGGAAGGAAAGTTACTGCAAGCAGAACCGCTGTTGAAATATTCTTTGGAATTGAGCGAATCATCTTTGCCGGAAAGAGATCCATTGAGAATTGCCAGCCTGGAGTCTTATGCGCAGCTTTTGCGCGAAATTGAAAAGTCCAGCGATCATGAAGAGCTTGAACTTCAGGCTGAGGCAGTCGAAGAGCTGTACTAGATATCGGTACAATTCATACTGGAGGGTAAGCAGTCCATCTTCACGGATCTGTATATACGTTTTGACTTTCAGTATCAACGGGTAAGGGATTTGTGAGGAACGCCTCAAGGAGCTAAGAACATGGAATTATTTTCGATTATCGGCTTCATTGGAGCGATGATTCTTTTAACCAGCATCCGATTCGTCAACGAGTATGACCGGTTGGTGATTTTTCGAATGGGGCGGGCAATCGGCGTGAGAGGTCCGGGTCTTTGTTTTGTGCTTCCGGTGCTGGAGCAAGCAAAGAAAGTCGATTTGCGCATCATCACCATGTCGATCCCGATGCAAGAAATAATCACCAAAGACAACGTGTCGGCAAAAACAGCTGCCGTATGTTTTTTCCAGGTAGTAGATCCATTCAAGGTAGTTACAAAGATCGAAGATCCATACACCGCAACCAATCAAATTGCCCAGACGACGTTGCGCAGTGTGCTCGGACAGCACGATCTCGATCATCTACTGGCCGACAGGGACACCATTAATGCCAAGCTGCAGGCGATGATCGATCGCCAAACTGAAGGCTGGGGCATCAAGGTGAATACTGTCGAAGTAAAGGATGTCGAAATTCCGGACAATATGCAGCGTGCAATGGCAAGGCAGGCAGAAGCCGAACGGGAGAGACGAGCCAAAATTGTGGCAGCTGAAGGTGAGTTGCAAGCTGCCGAGAAACTGGCCTTGGCTGCTAGAAAAATCTCCAGCGAGCCGGGCGCAATGCAGCTTAGGCAGTTGCAGTCGATGGTGGAAGTTTCAGCGGAGAAAAATACCACTCTAATCTTTCCGATTCCGATCGAATTAATGAGCTTTGCTCGATCCGCTGCCACCAAGTTCAATCAGTCCCTTGGTGCAAACAGCTCGGAACCTGAAGAGCCTTCCTCCACAATCGATATCAAGGACGTGACTAAGGAGAAGGTTCAGTAACTCTGCTGCCACACCTTTTCCACGAAATCGGCCTATCTTGTTTGAGAAGTCCGGTTGTTAAGTCCTGCCGTGGCATGTCGGCTCAAGGTCGTTTGGGCGGCGCAGTATCTACTGGTTTATTAGCCTAATCAGCGCACTAACAACGGAAAGACCGGGGATCGGCAAGGTTGGGGGAGAAGCTGTTGTCAGCATCCAGGGACGACTTACCCAAAAGACCTGATGATATTCCGGAAGCTCCGCCAGCGCAGGCAGCGAGCCCGACAGTCGACCTTTACCAGCTTACTTATTCAAATCCAACTAACATGCGTCAGGTCCTGGATGCTGAGGACAAACGCAGAAGTAATTCCGGCAATGGCTTGCTGGGCGAAGTAGATTGGATTGACAGTCGATTCTCGCCTAAAAAGGGCGCTGGGAATTCCAAAGATGGAAACGAGGAGAAGTTCGGTCTCAAAGTCGGTGCCGCGCCCGGTGAGAAATCTGCGGTTGCACTAAAGGACTCGGCAGCGACCGTCAAAGACATAATCAGAGCAGGTGCAAATGAATTCGCCCCCGCAAACGACAAGCAGGTAAGTGTCCTTAAGAATAATCCCGACGGTTCTTCGGTTGAGTCGATCAACGGCAAGGTGACTCAACTAGTCCCGAGCGAAGGTGAGCGTGTCAGTTTCAACCGTGCCGCAGATGGCAATCTCAACAAGATTGTGATCGGCAACGGTGACAAATCCGTCGAAAAGGGACAAGACGGTAAATGGTATCTAAGAGAGAAGGCAGCCGATGGCAAGGAGAAGGCAACGGAGCTGAAGGACGAGCCGGCGGTCAAGCAAAACGGCTCATTCCGGATTAAATTGAAGGACGGTGGAGCACAAGAGTTCAAAACCGATGGTTCCAGGGTGCACTTACGAGCTGATGGCAACCCGGTGCAAATCGACTATGCAGACGGGAGCAAGCGAACAATCAGCTGGAAAGGCGAAGGGAAGGACGCTAAGGAAAGTCTGATTCGCACCTTTCGAGCAGATGGCAGTAAGTCAGAGCAGTTACAAGCGCACGACAACGGCAGATACTTGAGATTCACCTGGGAGAAGGGCGCATCGCAAAATCAGTATAAGTATCAAGGCGATGTCGCCGAGGTAAAGGTCTACAAGACCGGTGAGTTGTACAGCCGTGAGGCAAATGCCAGCCGCGGCACTTATGAAAATACCAACAGAAGCAAGTCTCAGTATGACGACAAAGATCGGCTGACAAAACTGACAACTGCCAATGGCGAAACCCGTGAATTCGGCTATTTTGATAAGGGTAATGAAATCAAATGGGCCAAACTTCCCAATGGTCAGCAATTGACTCGCGACAGGAAGGATGGTGATTTCAACTATGTTACCCGTGATGCTTACGGACGAGAGCAGTTGAAGCCGGCCAACTTAAGTCTGAAGATTGAAAATGACGTCTACAGCTGGCAAAAGACAGACGGCAGTGATCCCCACAAACACATCGTTCTGCCTAACGGCAAAGAGACTCTTGAGACTGCCGGTGGCGGCAGAGCTGTCACCGACGGCAGCGGTAAAGTTCAGAAGTATGTATATGCTCCCAGTGGGCGCGAGATGGAAGTCGATTCAAAGGGCGATCCCACCAAGATTACCGATAAGAACGGACGCTCCTGGTCTCTGACCGACAAAACAAAAAATGAGTGGACATCCAATACCGGTGAGAAGAAAGCACTTAAGGTAAAGGACGGCGACTATACATATACGGACGAAAGGAAAGTGGCGCATACCTTTAAGCGCGACGGTAAGGAAGAGAGCAAGTTGCCTGATGGAACTGTCGTAACGCGCTTTGAAGACAAAGTGATCTCGACGGTTGGCTCTGATAGCAAGAAAGTTTCATTTACACATGCTCCCGACGGACTGCAAAAGGTCACCGATACAAACGGCCAGATCTGGGAACGTAAAGCTGGCAGCACGGACGAATGGACCCGCACGAAAGGGGGGAAGTCCGAGACGCTCAAAGGCAAAATGACTGTCAACGAGGATGGGTCTTACTCCTTTGCTGGCACCAAGGATGGCAAGGATTTCAATTTATCTCGCAGCAATGATGGCACAGTTGCGGAATCGAGCGCAGATCACACCAAGATTACCAAGCGCGACGGCAGCAGCACCAAGATTGAGTATGCCGGTGAGGGCGACCAACAGTCGATCAGCAGCATCACTCGTTTTGACAAGCACGGCAAGGAGCAATTCAGTTACAAACGGCAAGACGGACCGAATGACTTACAGTCCAAGTGGCAGTCTGACAAGCATGGCGACTTCGAAGGAGACATAACTGTTTCGCAGAAGGGAGATATCAGCCTCAGAAAGCTCAATCATGACAAATCAATCTCGACTCTTGATGAAAGCGGCAAAACTACGGAGATCCAGCTTCCTAACGGTGGAGTCAGGAAGTTCGAGTACGACGGCAGAAGTAACCTGAGCGTCGAAATGGAGTATCGCAACAAAGAAGACAAGAATCCGATTGTATGGAAGCGTGACGGTGCCACAGATACCTGGAAATCCAATGATGGTGCCGTCTGGTCTGGCAAGGATCGGCTAGACCCTGCCGGTGGTACCAAATGGGAACGGAAGTCCGGTCAAGATGACGAATGGACAATCACGCGCAACGGCAAGTCCGAGACTCTCAACGGTACTCTTCAACTCAGCAGCGACGGCTCATCCAAGTTCGAGGGGAAAGGCCGCGACAGCAATAGGACACTGGAGTATAAGTCGAATGGAACTTTGCTCGACAAGCGTGGCGACCAGACGACAGTCTTGCATCCCGATGGTAGTCAAACCAAGGTCACATACAACAAAGAAGGTGACAAGAAGGTTGCAACCCAAGTTACCAAATTGGACAAGGACGGCACTGAGCTCTACAAGTATGAGCGAGAGGCAGGCAAGGATCCGCTCCAATCGAACTGGAAATCACAAAAGGGCGATTTCCAAGGAGACATAAGGCTAAATGACAAGGGCGATTTAATTTTCAGCAAGCTCAACTCGGACAGAACTGTATCCGGAACAGACGACCAGGGCCGGCTTCGGGAGCAAAGTTATACAGACAAGACGGTCAGAACTTTCGAGTATGACAAGAATGGCAATCTAAGCCAGGAAACACGGTTTGAGAATAAAGACGACAAAAATCCGACTGTCTGGTCTCGGCAGGGCAGCACGAGTTTCTGGGCTTCCAATAAAGGCGCTCTGATTGAAGGAAAGTGGCAGGTCAAGGACGGCAAGTTCTCAATTCAAGATGAGAGCGGTCTGAGCACAATGGGAGCCGACGGCAAGTATAAAGTCGATGACAAACAAAAGATTGACCTAGCCAGCGATCTCAAGAGCCAAAGAGAAGGACTGCAAGAGATTATCGCTCTTAAGGTCAACGACAGCTCCGAAGCCCAGCGCTTTAAGTCGGAGATGGATACTTTCGAAAAGAGAGCCAAAGAGGCAGGTCTATCCGACAAGGAGGTCGCCAAGACTTACCGTGAGCTCACAAGGCTGCTGGTAACACCTGGTGACCAGCCGGTTTCCCAAGCTGACAAGACACGCTTGGCGATGCACGCAATCAGCCATTTTGCCGATCCGACATCGATTGATCAAGGCTGGCATAATACTTGTAACGTGACGACCGTCGAATCGGTGCTCGCTACGACGCAACCAGCAGCGATGGCACGCTTGCTGGCCGATGTCGGAACTACCGGCAAGTTCAAGACCCAGGACGGCTCACAGATTACGCTCGACCCTAAAAGCCTCAAGCCAGATAAGGAAGCCGACTCTCGCTTTCCAGTAGACTGGAGTAGAAGTTATGCCAGCCAAGTGTTTCAGCTAACCGCCGCGAATATTCATTGGCAGAGGCAAACTAATTTACCGGACGGAACCTATGCCGGGAAGGGCAATATTCAGTACACGCAAGTAAGCGGTCCAAAAGCGTATGTCGGCGACACGCGCGAACGCATCGTGAATCTCAACAATGGTTCGATTCAAATGCAAACCGACAGCGCCGGCGGCACTCGTCCGAATGACTCACCGCACCTTAGCCCAATTCCGTTGCCCGACATCGCACAACAAATAACCGGCAAGTCTGCGGACACGATGGTAATTGCCAATTCAGCCTATCCCGGCGTAAGCGGCAAAGGAATCGCATTGGTAAACAATGTAGATAGTTTCCACCAAAAGCTCTCAGAGCTCTCCAAGGGCAAGGAGAAGCGCAATGATGGCAGTGAGGTTTCAAAACTGCCGATAATTCTGTGCGTACATACAAGTAAGCAACCGTTCAGCGGCAGCGAAGACGAAGGCGGCTCCGGCGGCACAAAGGGAAGCTGGCATGTAGTCACGGTCACCGGCTACGATGAAAAGACAGGAATGGTGCAGTTGGACAATCAATGGGGCCGGAAATGGGATCACCTGGGAAGAGCTGATGGGAAGAGCCTGGTTCATGTAAGGGATCTCTACAAGGCTACTTACCAATAGGTAATTCGGATTGATTGACAGCGACACTAAATTAAGCAGAGCGACAAGACAGCAGAGAACTGATAAAACGGACGATTGGCAGAGCGGCTACACAAAAAGAGGAAAAGAATGGATTTCTCAAATACACCTTCCCCGATGGATTGGTCCAAGTCTCAACAAGTTGAGGTCGCTCATTCGCCCACCCGCGACGATGGATTAGGAGACCGGCGTCTTCTGCGGGCGAGCATGGAAGCGCGCAAGGATGCTGGCACAAAGACCGCTTCCGGGGGAGTTTCGGTCGAGAATCAAGGACAAGTAAAGCTGATCACTTTGCCTCAAAACTGGCAGGAAGCGACTGCCAAATCAGACTCAAATATATTGCGATCCGAGCGATTTTTTCATCCTGTCTCTGAGTCGGAGATTGGTGTGGAGAAAGACCAAAAATCATCTGCACGCGCCGATGACTCCAAGACATCAGCACAAACTGACGACTCAAAGAACACTAGAATCGTGTTTTTCTATAGCGGAAGAGCAAATCTGGAAGCCGACGGCAATCAATTCAAGAAAACACTTGAGGCCGAACCGCACAAACTGAGCGCCGACGAAATAAAAGGACTGGAAAAGACGCTTGGAGACCTAGCCGATCCCGAATCATTCAAGTTGACGGAAGCACATACTAAAGACTTAAACGGCAAAAGAGTGCTCGATGTTAAAGGCGTTTGGCTCTATGACAACAAGCAATATCACGGCGTACTCATCAATGGTGACGGCACCGGACAAGTCGTACAGCAGATTTACTTGATGTCGCCCGAGCGCAATTTTTCAAAGCATGACATTCAATTCGAAGCCTCTTGCCGCAGCATTCGATGGCGTTGAAATTCTACTGGTCTTTCTGGCAGTCTCGCAAGAAATCAACAAGAGTTACATGCTTCGGACGTTTCATTATCCAGATGCACGCCTCCACAACTGCCTGACTCAAAGCTTCATAGGGATAGTCGGCTACATCTGAAAGGAAGATCAGCCGATAAGGAGCGAGATTCTCTCCATACCAGAGATAAACTTGCGGCTTCTCACCAGAACCGAAATTGAGCAATAAATGATCGAGCTCTTGTGGTGGAGTAACATCAAATCCACGCGCGTACTCCGTAATGGTGTCCAGACCGAAAGGAACATCGAGGCCGGCAAGAAACTTTGAAAAAAAGAGCCCGTTGGAGAAAGCTCGTCCTCGGCAAATGATCAGCTGATCGCCCTTTCGTCCGTAAGTGAGCCATCCTTTCCAATCCTGCGGTACCTTTTGACCGAGACTGACTTCAACTTGCTTTTCGGTGAATTGCAATAGGCTCTTGCACTCGGCAGGTAAGACATCAAAGCCTTTCTGGCTCTGTTCTTTAGCTATCAACTCCGATTCTAGTTCTAATAGTCTTAGATGAAACATCTAGCCACCAGTGCCTCTCCCTAGTCAATTATGCCCTTAAGCCTGCCTGCTTATCAGTTGCTTGCAAATGCAAAACCTAAACGGCAAATACGGCGGTATTCCACCGCCGCTTCGAGGTGCGACTCTACTTCGCTACATGTGGCTGGCGATAAACTTGCCGAGATCGGGATTCTCAGTGATCATCTGGTGGAACATAATGTTCTTCGCCAGGGTGTAGGCAATGGATGGATGAAGATCTATTGCTCGATAAATACCTTCGGGATCAAGTGCAATCACTCTGTCGGCCTGCGGATTCTTCACCAATTCCAATGTCGCTCCTCGCCATCTCGTCAGACGGCGGCAGAGGTAATGATCGCTTTCGGCAAGGTCTCCAATGTGTCTGTTTTTCGCCAGCAATTTTGCGGCGCCGGCATACTTACAAATGGATTCAAGCACTGAAGGATCGGCGGCTGCTGACTTATAAAGCCAGGGATCGCGAGCCAATCTGTACGCAATCAGGCGATCGACCTTAATTTTATTGGAGCGAGTGGGCTGCTGTGGCTCTGGTGCAGAAACTTGTTGATTCCCGGCGGCGGCCGGACTTGGTGGATTGTCGAGTTGTCCATGCAGTGCAGGTGTTTGCGAGCCCGTGGATGCAGCGGATGCGTCCTCAGCACTCGCCGCAATCAATGGGTTTGCCAACTGAACGAGAGCAAATGCGACGCTGAGATTCAGTACCTTACTTCGCCTCATTTCTTCTCCTAACTCTAGAGTCTGAAGACTGATTTTTCAGGATAACAAGAGACAGGGTAATCTTAACATAAATCAGCGTTAAAGAAGCTGTCTTGTAGCCAACAGTTGAATTTCACTCGCATCACTTCTTGTCATCGACCGTTTAGCCGATTCACCACCGGGAGTACAATGGCCTCAGGCGGCATCTAGAGCGAACTGTCCAATGAGCAATCCATTAACCCCCGACGATCGACAAGAAAAGCCTGAAGGAGAAGCTGTCGAGGATAGTTCGGAAAGACAATCTTCCCTTTCCTACCAGGACGTACTGCCGCTGGAAGCACAAGAGCAAGCAACAAAGGATGCCCAACAAAGACTTGCATCTCGCAGCGACAAAGTCTCAGGCAGCGGAGGCGGAGGAGCAGGCACTGCCGGCACCATTCCGCGCGCACCATTTACTTATTACATGGGGCAAAAGCCGCAGTATCAAGTGCGAAAGTCTGAATTCCTCAGCTCCAAAATTGAAAGGCCATCCTCCGAAGTAAAGCCGCTGGTCGACAAGTTCCTCAAAGAAACCCCGGGCAAAGAGGAGCACAAGCTGAACGAAGCTGATCAGCGCGAGCTGGAGAAAACCCGCGAGTCCTTGGCGAAATTCACCAGCAATGACGAGGCACTGCAAACCGCTCTGCAATTAGCTAAGCTTTATCAACATCTGCGCTGTGTCGAAGAGGCAAAAAAGGCTACGGATCTTTCACTAGGGATAGAGCCGGAAAGTCCGGTCGGACGAGAGATGTTCAAACAGCTGGAACATCGGCGTCCAGACGGTCTTGGAAGTAAGCGCACCAGCGAGAAGGCGCTGGATTTTCTGAACAAATCCATACTGCGGGAACGCATCAAACAACTGTCCGGTGGAAAGGTAATCGTTCTTGGCGACATGGTAGTCGATGAATTCTTAGAGGGACTGCCGGAACGGATTTCACGAGAGGCCCCGATCCTGATACTTGAACATGTGCGCACCGAGCACATCTTGGGCGGAGCAGCCAATGCCGCACACAATGTTGCTTCATTGGGCGGACTTTGTCACGCCATCGGTATATGCGGAAGAGACAGTTATGCATCGAAGCTTGCCAAACTGTTCGAGGCTGCCGGCATCACGCAAGGATTGGTGCAAGATCTCAGCCGCCCAACCAACGTAAAGACACGTATTCTTTCAAAATCGCATTCATTCAAGCAACAACTCCTTCGAATCGATAGAATGTCTCACGATCAGATTTCAAAAGAGGTCGAAGCACAGCTCGTCGACAGGCTGAAGCAAGCCGGCCGACAATTCTCTGCGATTATTCTTTCAGACTACCGCGGCGGCATTCTCACAGATGGAGTCGTAAGATCGTGTCTGGAAATTGCCAGAGAGGGTGGTCTTAAAATCATTGTCGATGCTCAAGACCGGCTTGACAGATTTCAACACGTGACGGCAATCACGCCTAATGAGCCTGATGTAGAGAAAACAGTCGGGTTCAAGATAGAAACAGACGAGCACTTAAGACACGCCGGCGAAACCTTACTTGAATTGACCGCAGCTGAAGCTGTCTTGATCACGCGTGGCTCACGTGGGATGACTTTGTTTGAAAGAGGTAAATCGGAGATTTCAATCCCCGCATTTAACCGAAGCGAAGTTTTCGACGTCACTGGAGCCGGAGACACGGTGACTGCAACCATGACATTAGCCTTGGTAACCGGCGCCAACTTTGCCGAAGCAATGGCGTTGGGCAATTTAGCCGCCGGCGTGGTTGTAAAGAAGACCGGTACCGCCACGGTCAGTCAGCAAGAGTTATTGAATGCCCTGGACGACAGCAATCTACCCTCCTAGCTCGCAAGAAAGGTTACTAAACGGATGCTGCCCAAGGCAGTTAATCTACACATTTTGCCAGGCGGTTGTCAGCAGGGCGCTCTGAAATCGGTGTAGTCCAGTCTGAGAACTGAAACGTCAACCGATATCGGTTGACGTTTCAGCAGGCGATGAAGAATTCGCCCTATGCTATGAACAGCTATCGTTTCAAGGATTCGCCTCAAGTTGACGCCAGGTCGCCAAGTGAGTCTTTCTCAGCCACAGCCAGCCGTCCTGCATACCCCATAATTTAGTTCTCACGAGCCGCGGCACAGCTGCCAAGGGTTAATGATGATCTAAGACACGACTAACTCGAATAATCCCGGTCAGCACTTGGGTTATAGTTTGAGTTCTGGCATGTCAACTGTTAGATCTTCGCGGATGGGTCTTGGTTGCCAACCTGAAGTTATGAGGACCAATTCTAAAATGCAATCTTCTGAGATTCGCTCAAGTACCGGTCGTTCCTTTTGCCAGCCCAAGCTGAGCAAAGCAATACTCAGCCAACGAATTCGAGAACTCTCGAAAGGGCGAGTGATTGTCGTTGGCGACTTGTTAATCGACGAGCTCCTGGAAGGTAGCCCGGAGCGAATTTCCCGCGAAGCTCCAGTCCTGATACTTGAGCATGTTGACACCGAGCTGATTCCAGGTGGAGCTGCCAATACAGCCAACAATATCGCTGCGCTCGGAGGCAGTTGCCAGGCAATCGGTGTCTGCGGACAGGACGAATATGCCGGCAAATTAGCTGCTCTCTTTGACCGGGTAGGAATCACGCACTCTCTGGTCGCCGACAGCTCTCGACCAACTACAGTCAAAACTCGTATCCTTTCTAAGTCACATTCTTTCCGGCAGCAGTTGCTCCGGCTAGACCGCATTTCTCACGAGCAGGTAAGCAAAGCTATCGAGACTCTCTTGATTGAGAAGATTCAAGCTGCAGCTCCCAATTTTCAAGCAATCATCCTTTCGGACTACAAAGGTGGAGTGATTACAGACAGAATAATTGCTAGCTGTCGCACGATCTGCCAAAGACATGATCTGAAGTTAGTTGTAGACGCGCAGAATCAATTCGAGCGTTTTCAAGACGTTGCAATGATTACGCCGAATCAACCAGACACCGAGCAAGTTGTCGGGTTTGCCATAGACTCCAAAGAGAGCCTGGAAAGAGCCGGTCAAAAGGTATTGCAGATGACCAGGGCTGAAGCCGTACTAATTACGCGAGGAGCCCAAGGAATGGCGCTATTCGAGAGAGAACGGCAGATGTGCGAGCTGCCCGTGTTTAATCGAAGCGAAGTATTCGATGTTACAGGAGCTGGTGACACGGTAATTGCCACAATGGCATTAGCACTGGTGACTGGTGCTACTTACCTGGAAGCGATGGCACTGGGCAACCTGG
>CAZSNX010000027.1:0-4976 GCA_964607945.1 uncultured Candidatus Obscuribacterales bacterium | reverse complement strand
TGCGTCATGCGTTGCACGAAGACCTGGGCGCTGGCGACCTGACTGCGCTGCTGGGCAACCTGGCAGCAGGCATTGTTGTCAGGAAACAGGGAACGGATGTGACCAGTCAAACAGAAATGCTGGAGACACTCGAAAGTCTCGCTCTAGAAGCCTGAGCGAGACTGTTGGCAAGCGACCGGCTGGATTGGACAGATGATACCGGAATCCTCTGCCTTGCGCTAAACTTCGCGCCGCTGCTAATCCCTTCTATGTATATGAGCAATGCTCGCGGACCGCATCGTAAGCATACCCGGTCATTTCATCTGTGATTGAACTGACTAACTCTTTGCGAAGATCGGGAGAGAGGGCGTTGATTCTGCGGACTATTGGATTGATAAGGTCGTAAGCTTCCTGCAAGATCTTATGAAAGTTTTCGCTGGTCTCAACCGCACGATGTAAAAGATCGCCACTAGTAAGTCCATCAACCTTAACAAGCTTTTCTAAGCTTAGAAAGCTTTCTTCCATGGGATTCGAATGGGTCGAGTTTGCTTTATCTTCGCCCCGTCCGAATGAATGATGCTCAACCATTGTTCCTACTCCTAAACTTCTCGGTGCCGCGTGATTGCATCTACCCGAGATCGCCCGGACTTTAGACAGGCGGCTACGTAGTTTCCGCAAAGATACTTTCCGTCAACTTCCAAACTGTCCAGACTAGGCAGATCGCCATAGCGCCCCACTCAATGTATGATCTAAGCGCACCTTTAGGAGATACGGCGTGACGACCCAAGCAGGCAAGACTCGTAAAACTTTGAATGGACTCGATTTTGCCCTGATCGTTGTAGTTCTACTGTCCGCTGCCGGATTCGGAATGGCTAAAGCCGGTCATGCCGGGGTTAACAAAGTCATCCAAGGCGTATCCAAAATTGCCATCAAGGTATATCTAGTCGGCTTTAAGACTGAAGACTTGAATCTATTCAAGACCGGCGACAAAGTCTCTATGACTATAAGGAACCAACCAGTTCAGCCGCCGATGACAATCTTTGAGGTCAAACATTGGCCGAAACAAGCAATATCGCTTCCAGACCCAACCCAGCCGCTTGCCCATGACTTTCTTGTAACCATCACGGACGAGGCAGAAATTACCGCAGAAGGCTACGTCCTGAGAGGAAACAAGATAAAAGTCGGCAATCAGATCGATTTAGAAGGATTCAAATATAGAGTGCAGGGAGTTGTAGTCGACCTGAATCCGATTCAGTAAATAAAATGACCGACTCAGTATCACTTGCAAATTCCGGCAAGGAATCACAAATGGTTTCATTACTGTCTCTAACGCGCTTCGACAGTCAATGGAGCGACACGGTTGCAGCTTCAGCAGCCGGAAAGATCTGGTGTTCAATTGCCGGAATTGGTCAGCGACTGAGCAACAATAAGCTTTCAGCATTCGGCAGCTCCCTTCAGATTGTCGGATTCATAATCGTTCTAGCATTAATAGCTGCTCTTGGCTTGAAACAGTTCGCTAACGATAAAGAGGGCCTCGCCCTCTTTGTTCTTGCTGGTTTGGCATTGCGGCTAGTTGGCAGACTGTTGGGAGGAAAGGAGCCATATCCGGGAAATGCCATCGATGCGATCGTGTTGTCTTATCTCGGCTCTAATATCGTGGCGGCATGCGCATCTCATTACTGCCTGGAGAGCCTCAAGGGTCTGGCCAAGCTATGTATTTTCATTGCAAGCTACTTCCTGTTTACTGATGCCGCGGGTCAGTCGCGCCGCCGCATCATCACGGCTGTCGGTACACTAGTTGCCGCCGGATTTTTCGTTTCGCTTTACGGTCTCTATCAATACAAGATCGGCGTGGCACCACTTGCGACGTGGGAAGACCCCACGATGGACGTTAAGGGTACCAGAATTTATTCAACTCTTGGCAATCCAAATCTCCTCGCTGGTTTTCTGATTCCAATTCTGCCCCTGTCGTTTTCAATTTCTATGGTGGCCACTTGGGCTAAACGTTATTGGCTAACTATTCCTTTGTTAGCCGTAACAGGCGTAATTGGATTGGCGATTATCTTGACCGGTAGTCGCGGCGCATACATCGGACTGGTTGGTGTGGCCTTAAGTATGGCGGCAATCATCGGCAGCTGGCTTTGGAAAGAAAAGCCGCGCAGCAGAATTTTCTTAGTTCTAGCACTGCTAGCGATACCAGTATTGTTCTATGCCGCTCTACATTTCCTGCCGTCGGTAGAAGCACGGGTTATGTCTATCTTTGCAGGTGGAGAGCACACCTCCAATCGATATCGAATGAATGTGTGGCTGGCATCGCTCAGAATGTTTCAAGACAGCTGGTGGTTTGGTGTCGGACCAGGCAACAAGGCATTCGAGCTTGCTTACGGTTTATATATGATGACCGGCTTCGACGCATTAGGGACTTATTGCGTGCCGCTGGAAGTGGCAGTGGAAGCCGGACTACTGGGGCTGCTGACATTCGGAGCACTAATAGTTTCTGTGCTTGCTCGCGCTCACTTCAACTTTTACAATGCCGACGACGGCACACTTAGGTGGTTGGTTGCAGGCTGTGCGACTGGTCTAGTCGGTTTGATGACTCATGGACTCGTTGATACTGTTTTCTATCGTCCTCAAGTGCAATTCATTTTTTGGCTAATTGTGGCGATTGTTGTGTCGGCAGGCTCGCTGGCCGGCCGAAAGAATTCAAGTTAGGCATTCCAGTTATTCAAAGGTGAGGTAGAGACTGCCATCGGCTGCTTGCTCAAGCACCAGTTTGCCCTGCCCGGACGTCTCCTGTTTCATCTGCTGGAACAAATCCCGTTGTTGTTCGGGCGAAAGCTCCTTCCTCAATGTCGTAAGATCGGCAAAATTGGTGCCTCTCAGCTGCTCGTAAATAGCCAGCCTAATGTCGTCGCACCGGCCCATATCGAGTTACCCTCCTTCAAGCAGGCACACGCCAAACCCGCCCAACTGCCAGCCGTCAATCTGCCGGCGGCAGGTCGAATGTTGCTTCTTTCGGGCATTGCCATCCTGAGGTGCCATGGCTATTTCGAAATGCAGCCGAATAGAATTTTCAACCGCGCCAACACTATGCACTTTAAGAAGAACTTTGAGCAAAAGCATGACTAGAAATTGTCAAACTCAGTCCAGGTGATTAAAAACAACTGCTCGACTTAACTAGTGAAATCACGCCAATTCGCAGTTACCATTCTCTAGATCTCAAGTACCGTGAGACCATAACCGTAGTCAGCAACATCACAAGGCAAACCAGCGGCAGTCCTATCTTGTCATGCAGCAACGGCATAGGCTCGAAATTCATGCCAAAAAATCCCGTTATTAGATTCAAGGGCAAAAGAATGGTGGCATAAACGGTCAACGTCTTGACTATTTCATTGGTTCTATATGCGGTGGCAGAGAGATTAACGTCGATAATGCCCAGCACCAAGTCTCGATTTGACTCGATCAATTCCAACGCAAGCAACAAATGATCATATATATCCCGATAGTAGAGATTGAATTGCTGGTCGACGAACGAAGGGTTTCGTCGTAAAAGCTGTGCGACTATCTCGCGATGTGCTGCTGCCACCCTCCGCAGTGACACGAGCACCCGTTTGATACCAAAGGTGCGAATCGAATCTGCTGGTTGAGGACTTTCTAAAATGCTTGCCTCAAGCTCTGCGATATCTTCGGCTATCAGATCGATTAGCGGCTGAAACTGATCGCAAACAAAGTCAAGCAAACCGTGCACCAGTCTGTCTGGGCGAAGCAGATCGGTCCCGGACCTAAGCTTGGCTCGAACGTGAGCAACAGTCCGGCTTTCACCATTGCTAACTGTGATAACAAAAGATTCCCCGGCAAAAATGCAGAGTTTTCCAATCAGGAGGATCTCTTCCTTTTCTCTAAAATGCAGAGTGTTGAATACAAAAAAGAGGTGGTTGCCATAATCATCGAGTTTGGCACGTTGCGACGTATTCTGACAATCTTCGATCGCCAACTCGTGGAGCTGATACTGAGCGGCTAAGACAACCAACTCGGGATCCTCTGGATCATCGAAGTGATGCCACCGAAAGGTCTGATTCTCAAAAATTACTTCTTCTGGCATCTTATCAGTCGCCTTTGGCATCTAAGGCAGGATCTTTGAAATCATAGGAAGGCAAAGTGGTGAGTCTTGGATCGCTAACCGCCTTTCCGACAGTGAAATTATAGATAACCTCAAATCCGGCAGGAAGATCGAGATGTTGATTGATCAAGTCGTCAATGAAACAACCAATTCCAGTTGCATCATACCCAAGAGCGCAGGCTGATAAGTAAAGAAACTGCCCGATCCAACCTGCCTCATAATGGACATATCTATAACAGCGATCACCATACAGCTCATAGGCAAGATTGAGATCCGCAATCATGGATATGGCAAAACAACCGTCGGCAGCGATGTCCTGAAAACAACTGAAAAACTTGACGGATTCCTTTTGGTCGGCGAGCAGAACCGGCACCAAAACTTGTGCTAATCGATCGAAATAGTAAAGACCCGAATTCAGTCCGCTGATCCGATGCGCATAAAGATATAAATGGATGAAGTGATGACCACTGTCGACGACATTGACTGACGGCATCCAAGCAGTAGTCCCCTGAAAATCCGCCTTAAAGCCGCGCGTCGAAGACACTAAGATATTGCCGAGTTGGTCAAATTGCATCTCCTGCCGTCCGTCCATGTCAACGGCCGATCTTCTTTTGCGCACAATCCTGTGGACACTTTCCCGCCCAGAAGATTCGAGCGAGTATGTCACCGGTTGCTCAGCACCGCGGGCGGAGACAGTAGAGATCCGCCTGCATCGAGATCGAGCACCGCGTTTAAGCCGGTCCAACCAACGGTCTACGGACAGGCACGTCGACTCATACACCTGCTCGATTGATTGGTACTTCAAACTGTTGGCAGAAAGCAGATTGGGAATTCCGAAAAACGGCTCGTTTGAATCCTCCCAATTCGGCAATACATC
>CAZSNX010000026.1:0-19476 GCA_964607945.1 uncultured Candidatus Obscuribacterales bacterium | reverse complement strand
GATCACTTTCTTGTCGCTCCTTATCTTCAACTCGGCGACAATCCGGTTTTGACAAATCCGGAGAGCCTGACCCTTCTCTGGCAAACTGATGACAATCAGGACAACTGGTCGGTTCAGGTCAAAGCCGATGGCGCTCAGCGCTGGAAAGACCAGCATCCACCGAAGCAGCAGACAGTCGAGTTACCCGGTAACGGAGTGCGCCGATTTTTCACCGCAAAGCTCAGTGGGCTCGTGCCTGGAAAACAGTTCGACTACCGAGTTCTCAGAAACGATTTGCCCGTATTCGAGTCACGAGCACAGTCCAGAAAAACTACCAGTCAAGACTACCATTTCGTTGTTTTCGGCGACTGCGGAACCAACTCCGCGCCCCAAAGACAATTGGCTAATCAGGTCTTCAAAGTGCAGCCCGACTTCGTACTGATTCCTGGCGACATTGTTTACAACAACGGCCGCCTAAATGAGTATATGCTGCGCTACTTTCCAATTTACAACAACGATCAAGCCTCACCGGCAACCGGCGCGCCTCTGATCAGATCAACAGTCTTCGTGGCAGCCCCCGGCAATCATGACATTGACGTGATGGGGCGAGTGGTTGCCAGAGATCTGGATCTCTTTCCAGATGGACTCGGATATTTCTATCTCTGGTCTCAACCGCTTAATGGACCGCCGCTTTCCAACGGGCAGGAAAACACTCCGCGACTGCTTGGTGTTGAGTCTCATCGAAATCGCTTTCTCAAACTTGCCGGCGACCGCTATCCCCGCATGGCAAACTTCTCGTTTGATTACGGTAACGCCCACATCGTGGTTCTGGACGCTAACCAATACATGGATTGGCTCGACCCGAAACTTAAGGCATGGTTAGAATCCGACTTGTCCTCAGCGAGAACAGCAAAGTGGCGATTCGTTTGCTTTCACCAACCCGGCTTTAATTCCGACCTTGGTCATTTCGTCGAACAGCGAATGCGGCTGCTTTCGGATATATTCGAGCGCCAGAAGGTCGATGTTGTCTTCAGCGGCCACACGCATAATTACCAGCGCTCGTATCCTCTTCACTTCGTACCGGCTCCGCACGAGCATCGTAGCGGCGAGCAAACAAACGCCGTGCCGGGCACCTGGACTCTGGACAGAACATTCGATGGTGTCTCGCACACGAAACCGGAGGGAGTTATTTACCTGATTTCCGGAGCCGGCGGCGCCGGATTGACCGGCACCTATCAAACCGGCAACCCGTCGACCTGGCAAGAGTTCACGCTCAAATTCATCGCGCCGCCTCATTCATTTACAGCCTGCGACGTCAATGACAATACTTTGATCGTTCGGCAATTGTCAGCAGATGGTGACGAGCTCGATCGATTCACAATCAGTAAGTAGCCGCCCAAATCGAATCCAGTTGCCAAGTTCTTGCATTTTGCCTTCTGGCACTTTTACAACCAAGCGGCATACCGGCCGTTTATCACTCTTCCCTCGATTATCTAGAAAGTTGTCTCGACACGGATCGCAGCCGATCCTGGACTGCCAACATATCCAACCAGCACCCACCTGTATATCCAAAGCTGAAACAGCATGCTCACACTACAGATCGAGCGCTTGTTAATCAAAATCGACATTGCCACCACATATAGTTAAGCCCTTCTTCGCATTGCAAAGAGATAGATCTTAAATGTCCATTGGGGTAGTTCCAATCAATTTGAGATCGGCTAAACTAAATGCATCAACGGTGAGTGCTTACCAATTGAGTTGAGCACTTTGAGCCGAGGGGCCATGTGGAAACGACAGGCAGCGCTGTCCGGAAACAGTAGCAGGTGAGCCCGATTTACGTGAAGGATTGGCTGAAGCGTAAATAGATACTGAGCCTAATCGCAATAGGCAGCCAGACAGTAGTAAAGACACCATCGCAGGTTCTCCTGGATGGTGTCTTTATTTATCGTGGAACTTGGAACCAGAAGGTTGTTCCTTCGTTTTCCTTGCTTTCCACACCGATTGCTCCTCGATGCGCTTCGATCAACATTTTGCAGATTGGTAGTCCAAGTCCTGTGCCTTTGCCATAATGCCAATCTGCCTGACAGCAGGCTCACGCATGTGTCCGCGCTCACCCTCGCGGGCGAGCAATCCGATTACGCCATAGATAGAAGTCAGCGGAGTACGCAAGTCGTGCGCAACCATAGACATGATCTCCTGCTTTTGCTCGGGCGCTACCCTCAAGGCATCGGCCATTTCGTGAAAGACTTTGTCCAACCCGGCAATCTCATCGCTACCGGGAAGAATCTCGGCAAGCCGCTGTCCTTGGGAGAGTCGTTTCGTATTGTCAGTCATGACCTTGAGCCGGCCGGTTACTCCGCGCGAGAAGAAAAATTCTTGCTGCTAACCGCAAGAATCTCCTTGGCTCGAACCTCCTGTCTTACTTGCTTCTCAACTTCCTGCAGTTGTGAAAGGAGAATGACTACAAATACCAGCTCGAAGACCAGCGGAAGAAGGACTATGACTAAGCCCTTCTGGAAAATGCCTAACTTAAGTCCGGTTTTGAAGTTTAACAGCCGCCGCTCTCCTCGGACGCCCCCTCCATTCGACATACTCCACCCACGCAACGCATATGCAACAGAAATACTTCTTACAGCTTTTGCACAACCTGTAAATATCTCACGAACCCTTGCGCCTTATAAACAGGACTAAGGCAATCTGCCGGAGCTCTACTCATACCAGGGGATTTGCTAAACAGCGGATCCAACGGATGTGTAGTTATCGGCAACCGAGAATTGAGACTCTTTGCTCCAGCCATTACAGACAGAGAAGACAATTGGGTTGACTTAAACCGTTGATCCGCCTCTTGCCAATTCAACTCGTTCACGCCACCGCATATGGTTAAGCGCCTTTCGGGATTGACAAGGGATAAGTCTTAAATGTCCATTGGGGTAGTTCCACATAGATACAGATCGGCTAAACTAAATGCATCAACGGTGAGTGCTTACCAATTGAGTTGAGCACTTTGAGCCGAGGGGCCTTGTGGAAACGACAGGCAGCGCTGTCCGGAAACAGTAACAAGAGAGCCCGATTTACGTGAAGGACTGGCTGAAGCGTAGGTAAATACTGAGCCCATTTGCTATGGGCAGCCAGACAGTAGCAAAAACACCACCGCAGGGTTTCCTGGGTGGTGTTTTTGTTTTCCAGCGCTTGCCGTCTTTGTAGCAAGCACCTTGCGGCAATGCCAACCCGGACTAATCTGCCGGCCGTTCACAATTTTTCCACGACCTGGTCCTACAATTCCTGCACACTGCCTCAAACCAGACTCCGGAGTCACGACGGTTGGAGAGTATGTGTTGCGCGGTTCGGACAAAATCTGGGAGAGACGATATGTTCTCAGACACATCAGAGAAAGGAGAAGTGATTGAACACTTCTCGGCAGACGCTCGAGCATTTGACAATGAATTGACCGGACAAAACGCCTTGCAAGCGCTCCAACATGACCGGCAAAGGCACAACTCTACTCAAGAACAGGCAACTAGACTGTTTGGAACGGTTTCACTACACGACGGTTCGCCGGTCGAAAGTCCCGGCTTAACAAAATCCACCGCCGTCGAAGCGGCAAGTAACGCTGCTTCCACTGCCACCAACGGGACAAAAAAGCAGCCCGAGCGCAACCTTTCCAGCAATGACAACCCTAAGCCGAATCCATTCGATCCTGAATCGATCAAGAACGATCCCGAGTTCGAAAAATTGCGCCAAGAGTTAAAGAAAGTTGAGTGGACCGGACCGTTAGTTGGCGGAACAGGAATTCATGGCGAAGATCTCAGTGTCGGCCAATACTCGATCATGAAAGACGGCACACAGCTACTCGCCCTGCACAACGGAGATAAGATTACAATCCAGAAAGACGGCTCCTATAGCCTCAAACGCTGGGATGGCGAAAATTCCGATGCCAATCCATCAGTGGAAGCCGGCACCAAAAATGGTATCACTACTCTAAAGTACGGAGACGGAGCAGTAGTTCGATTCAATCAGTACGGACCGCTGGAGGTCTTTCAACCATTTGTGCCGTATAGCGGCGGCGGCGGACTACACTGGCAGCGAGAGCTGTAACCGGGGTCACTTTCTGCAGAGCACCGCGTTGATTTGAATTACATTGAATGGGTAACTATCAGGTCTGGCAAGGACGGCAGCTTTCATTCGCTCATAAATCTCAAAGACAAGTTGACCGATTCTTGACTCCGACGCCGCCTCATCCCCAGCTGCACTGAGTCCCCTCACCACCATCGGTTCGGTAAATGCTCTTACGGTGGCTACCAGCTCTGTAGCGTACGTTTGAACATCTCCCGTCTGTTTGAATCTGGCGTAAAACGGACAGTCCAGATAATACGTTTTAGCATGCTCGACTGCGAAAGCAGCAGACAGCGCTTCCTGTCTAAACGGCGCAAGAAATTGATCGAGCGTGCGCATATGGATCGGAATCGACATCATCTCATAAGCCGGACGATCGATTGCAGACTCGCGCACCATTTCGCTCATCACGGCATTCAAGAGATCCAACGGCTTTTGACCGCTTGTGGTTTGCCCGACAATTGCCGGGTCTATTCCGTCATAGCCCATATCACCGAGGCTGCCCGCAACAGAAACAATCATCCTTGCTCCGGCAGCAAGCTCGCGGGCTCTTTGGTGCAAGACGACAGACCAGTCTCGAGCAGATAGCTCCGCTAAATGCTGGGACTCAGCCGGCGTGCCGCCCCAATGGAAAAGATGATCTTTTAGGCAGCGATCCGGGTGCTCGCGCAACCAATGAAGAGCAGAAGAAGAGTATCCGAACTGAACGGAACGGTCCGGCATTACTTGATTGTAGAACGAAGATGCACTGCCCAATACGAATGTACGGCCAACACCCGATGAGTCCAAATCGAGATATGAATCTTCCACTCCGGCATAGACATCCTTAAATAATCCGTTGAAATTGTTTGTCGGCAAATCGTTGTGCACAACGCAGATATCCTGCTGCCTTTTCCGTTGCCGTACAGCCTGAATTGCCGCGCGCACAGGAATAACTGAATTCCGCCCCTCGCCGCAACCGTAGTCGACAATCGAAAACGGCTGTTCTCCGCTAGGCAGTGGAACCCTTGAAGCAGCGTCGAAAATCAGCGGCTCAATTTCGCCGATCACCATTTGCTGAATCAGCGAATGCGATTTGTAAAATCCATCGCCCTTCATACTGGTTGGCAACATCGTCAGATCACCTTTGTCCCTTACTAAAATTCGAACAATCGCCAGACGGCTTCTCAACTAAAAAGTCGCTAAAACCTAGTCACATCAAAGGTTTAACAGAGTATCACACTCACTGGATTAACCGCTTGACCGGATCGCAGCGACGATTTCAGACACAACTTGCCAAGGGCAGCTGCCCACCCCACAACTAGACGGCTGAAGCTTCACCTCAAAACCACTTGAGTAAGCGTCCAATCAGCAGCGCGTTGCATCTACCTTGTAGCCGAGACCATGCACAGTCGAAATGATTGAGTCACCATAGGGAGGGTCTAGCTTTTTCCTCAGCCGCTGAATATGCCCGCGCACAGTATCAACCATTGCCACGCTGCCTGATTCCCAAACACAATCCAAAAGTTGCTCCGGACTGAAGACATGCTGCGAATGCCTGACAAAGAACTCCAACAGCCGATATTCCTGCGGTAGAAGGCGAACCTCCTCACCAGCTCTGGTAACCAGATGTTTCCCCACCTCGACCGTGACATCGCCTATTTTGTACTTGTCACCATATGTAGTGCTATTTCCGCGCCGGAGCAACGCTCTCACCCGAGCGGCAAGCTCCTTGAGATCGAATGGTTTGGACAAATAGTCATCCGCACCGATATCGAGCCCCAACTCCTTCTCTCGCGACGACGCTCTTGCCGTCAGGATCAAGATCGGCATCGTGCCAGAACTTTGCCTGTATCGGCTGCAAATCTCGAGCCCGTCCATCCCGGGCAACATAAGATCCAGAATCAACAAATCGTAGCGATTTACTTTCAGACACTGGAAGCCGTCGACTCCAGTGACGGCAATCTCCACGAGATGCTGCTCTTTTTGGAGCCAGTTCTTTACCAGTTCAGCCAGGTCGACCTCGTCTTCAACGATCAGTATCTTTGCCATAACCGATTATCTAGGATTCCATACGAATACGAACCAAAGCAGAACAGCTGCAGCACCGCCTGGACATCACATCAATTTCTACAACGGCGGTCGGATGAACGACCAGCCGTTCCCATCTACTTGCGAGCATAACACTCAATTGTGATGAAGATGTGATCGATTAAGTGAGTCGGTAGTGAGAATCGGCCTGGATTGAATCCACTCGTGCGACACTGGCAGTATAATGAGCAGCTCTTTCCAGCCACCTGCATTTGCGGTGTGAATCATGTTCCGGAATCCAGTTCAAAGCTATCAATCTTATCTTGCTCAGCAATCGAGGGACGACGAGCGTCCTTTCAAGATCTTGCGCAACAAATTGACCGTCTCATTCGCGCTGGTCTCTCTCCTGATTTACTCGATTACCGCGTTAATGGCTCTGGTTATCTTCTCATCCTTTCTAAACTCATCAATCAAGACGAATCTAAACCGGCTGCTAAGTGACATTGGACCTGCTGTCAAACTTGAGGACGGCAGATTGACACTCAAAGATTGGTCTGAGATGGCCGGTAGAGAGCATCTGCGAATCCTTCATGTTGTGCAATTGTTCGACCGCGCCGGAAAGCTGACGGAAGAGTACGGCGTTCCTGGTGTGCGGACCTTGTCCAACGGAATTCTCAACGAGGTTAGCCGGTACCGCCATCTGCAATTTCGCTCAAAGTTCATCTCCGTACTGAATGCCGGCTACTTACAAGTACAGATTGAAACCAAGCAAACCGACGACGCTTTGGCACACTTCCTGAACACCATCTTGATGCTTGTGCCCGTAGTAGCAGTCACCGCAGCAATCTTCGGATATGCCTTTTGCGGCAAGGCGGTTGCCCCCATTTCGCAGAACTTTAAGTTACTTCGGCGTTTCGTAGACGACGCCGGGCATGAGCTGAAAACTCCGGTAGCCGTTATTTCAGCTAGTCTGGAGACGCTCGAACGAGCAATTGCCGAAGACCACCAAAATACCGGCGTAATTGAAAAGGCCTCGAGAGCTAGCCAGCGATTGCGCAACCTCTCCAACGGTTTGATCTTGCTGGCTAGCTTAGAAAGCCCGGCTCTCAACCTTGATTGCGAGCCGGTTGATATTGCGACCATAATTGGTCAATTGCTGGAAGACTTTAAGGAGATAGCCGATCAAAAAGGTGTGATCTTGATTGCAACAGACCTGCATGCGGCTATGGTTCTCGGTAACGCGGATGCACTCAGTAGATTGTTTTCCAACTTGGTGGAAAATGCCATCCGCTACACAGCGATCGGTGGCACCGTAAAACTCAGCAGCGGCATCAAGCACGGACTAGCTACAGTCACAGTTGAGGATACCGGAGTCGGAATTCCCAGCGAGAGCATCGCCCAGATATTCGATCGCTTCTATCGTGTCGACCCTTCGCGCGCCAGAGATCAAGGTGCAGCCGGTCTCGGATTGTCAATCGCCAAGGCGATTGTCGAAGCACATTCCGGCTCGATTAACGTGGAAAGCAAACCAAATGAAGGCACACGATTCACCGTCACGCTCCCGAAGTATTCAGCTACGCTCTAGGAACAACCCGGCTTATCTCAATTGCCAACGGCTCCTGGCGCGACTTTCGCCTAACGGACTAAATTCATAATTCATAGACCTTCCGGATCACAAGCCGATCACATTCGTCATTCAAGCTGGTTAATGAACATCTCGTATGGGCGGAGAGCTTGGAAGTCATGGAAGCAATTATTACTCCCACTAGCGGAGCGCGGGAAGATTCGCCGCAGAATGGAATCGCCGGACTCAAACATTGGAAGCAAGATATTCCGGCAGCACTGGTAGTAGCTCTTGTGTCTGTTCCTCTTTCCCTGGGAATTGCCATTGCATCTGGCGCACCGGCCATTTGCGGACTGACTTCCGAAATTGTTGCCGGACTGATTTTCCCTTTCATAGGCGGCGCCTACGTTACTATCAGCGGTCCAGCTGCCGGGCTCGCTCCAGTCCTCTACTCGTCAATAGTGACACTCGGAAAAGGCGACATGCAAGTTGGCTACCATCTGGTAACCGCCGTAATCCTCATGGCAGGGCTAACCCAAATAATTCTTACCTGGCTGAATTGCGCTCGCTTCAGCTATCTGTTCCCGAGCGCGGCTATTCAAGGCATGCTCTCATCGATCGGTTTCATGCTGATCGCAAAACAAATTCCCAATTTCATCGGACACCCTTTCAAAGCCCACGAGTTCTTCGGAATGATTGCTGAGGCTCCATCTGAAGTTATCCAGCTACACCCTCAGGTTTTCGCCATTTCCACTATCTGTTTGATACTTCTTTTCCTGCTGCCTAGACTAAAAATTCGCTGGCTGAATGTAATTCCGCCTCAACTGATTGTCGTGCTGGTAGGCACCATGATGGCCTCCAGTTGGCACTTGGATCAAAAGTTCCTCGTCAACGTTCCGGTGAATCCGCTGGAGCACGGCATAGTCTTTCCTGATTTCAAAACGCTTTTCAGCGATCCATCCTTGATCGGTTCGATTATCGTGGCAGTCCTTTCGCTTACTTTCGTTGACGGCACCGAATCGTTGGCTACCGTCATGGCAGTGGATAAAATCGATCCATTTCGAAGGAAATCCTGTCCGGATCGCACACTTTTCGCAATGGGCATTTCGAATATCTGTTCCAGCTTAATAGGCGGGCTCACAATCATACCAGGCATCATTAAAAGCACAACCTGCATCGTCAGCGGCGGCAGAACTGCTTGGGTCAACTTTTACAATGCACTCTTTATTACTTCGTTTCTCTTGATTGCCGGCAACATGATCAAAATGATTCCGGTCGCAGCACTGTCGGCCGTGCTCGTGCATATCGGCTGGAAACTGGCTGGTCCTCACAAATGGAGGCACATCCGTTCGATCGGCAATGAACAGTTGCTTGTATACATTTTGACTATTCTGGTTACCGTCAGTACCGATCTGCTGCTGGGCATACTCGCCGGAATCTGCCTAAAGATCGCAATTTTGATTTACTACAATTCCAAAGCAGAGCAATCTTTCGGACTTTCCTCAATTACGGCTCTATTTCGCAATCCGGTCGAAAAGGTAGTAGAGACGGACGAGCTAACCGAAGTCCATTTAAGAGGGCCGTTGGTCTGTTTTAACTCGCTTCCAATTCGGACGACCTTCGATCACGCGCTGCTGCGCCGCCGGCCTGTCGACTTGAGATTGGCACCATCCGTCAATGTGATCGACCACTCAACGTCTTCTTTTCTGGAATCGTACCGGGAAGTTTGTCATCGGCTCGGTCTCCAGTTGACTGTCACTGGTGCCGAAGAGCTTCGGTCCAGCACACAAAAACCAGAATCTTTGAAGTATCGAACAAAGCCCAAAGAAGCATCGATTGCTGGCTGGAAGGTCTTGCTGGCCGTCGATGACACGGAGCACTCGCTGGAGGCCGTTCAAGAGGTGATCAGCACACCATGGACGGCCGGCTCGGAGCTGTTCGTGACTACGGCAATTCAACTTCCATTTGGAATGGCACCATCACAACAACATGAAGAGAAGGCCAAACAGCTTCTGGAGCGCGTAGCAAAGCAAGTGTTAGACCAAAACTCGGCCTTTACCAGCGTCGACACACTGGTTCTAAAAGGCGACATTATTGGCAGCATTCAGTCAATCGTTCAAGAGCACCACGTAGATATGCTAGTGGTGGGAACTCGCAAGCAGCAGAACCTTTCCAAACTACTCTTCGGAAGTGTGGCTCACGCCCTGCTTCTGTCCGCACACTGCTCGATTCATATCTGCCGCCCACGCAGATCGCCGCACGGCAACATCGTCATGTTGGCCGTAGACGATCGCAAGTCGTCTCGCTACGCGCTCGAGCAAGCCATCCAGAGACCCTGGTGCGCCAACACGCAATTCTTGTGTGTAACAGCAATTCCGACCATAACCGAATCCTTTTACGCAATTCCGGATGCTTATGAAATCGCCGAGCTGGAGATAAATCGAAGGCGCCAAGTTGAGATTGCCGAACGGACTCTCAAGGAAGCGGTGGCAATCCTCGTAGCGGAAGTACCAAACTGCTCTGCCAGTTATATGATCTTGAATGGAGAGCCAAGTCAGGCTTTGCTTAAGACGGCCGGCGAAGAAAATGTAGACTTAATCCTGCTTGGCAGCGCTGGCAAAGGATTTACTGAACGTCTGATTGTCGGCAGCGTCTCTGAGTCAGTAGCTGTCATGTCAGACTGTTCCGTCGAAGTGATTTGCCAACGCAATAACGGACAGAAGCAGAGTTATGGCAATCGCATCGACAGCCAAAAGGCTAAAGTGCCGGTCGGTATCTAGCCACAGCGTTTGCGCCTACTATATAATTGTGCGCCTTATCTCCATTTCCGGGATGGCCATCCAACTTGCCGGTTGGGACGATTGATCGTCTATGCATCTTGTTCGCTGCCAATCATTGCCACTGTGCATTCTTTCTGCCGTCGCAGCAAGCCTTTTGCCTGCCTATTCGGCGCCGCTGACTTTTACGCCGGACAGCGATGCGACACCCAGCAGTTTGAACTGCGAAGTATCAGTCGAGAAGGTAGGCGCTGTCTTACTTAACAGTGGAACAGCCACAATTCAAGGCGACAAAATCGAAATCAAAGCTGTAGCCGGTGAGTATTTACCGGCACAGCCCATTTTAAACGGGTTCATATTGAAAATTGAAGCTGATACAGACGCTAAGCCGCCCGCAGTAACCGGACTGGCATATTTCCAAAGCGGAAATATGCTGCGGACTTTTGACGAACCACAAGTACCCGATTTAATCTTCAAACACGATGGTGCGGTGACGGGACGGATAGTTCGCTGCCGTGGTTATGACATGCAGATTATCCGTCCGGACGGACGGTCTGAGCAGATCGATGTTTCGACGATTAAGTTCATCCGATCGCCGAGAGCTTTTGTGTTCCGAATTCCGATCACCAGCACCGCTGCGCTTCCGGAGGCATCATCATTCAAAGCCGAAGCCGCAAGCGCAGTGTTCAAGAATTCCGCACGGCAAAGATCTTTGCCGTTCAGCTCCGTCATCCCCAGCCGTCAAAGCAGAGACGCTGCGACCTACAGCACCGCTGATGATGGCAAGCTATCGCGATTCGGCGAAGGCTCCGCCAATGCGCTCGACCCTCAGTTGCCTGATGCCGAAGATGAAGAGCCCATCGGTCCGGTGTTTAAATGGCAGAAGCCCGGCATTGTTCCGATGCAATAGCCGCTCAAGCACGCACTCGCCCGTAGAGCTCCGTCAACTTCCTCAACCGCTCCGCCAATGTTTCTGTCAGCTGCGCGTCTTTGAATCGCCACGACCAGTTGCCCTCACTGCTGGCCGGCAAATTCATGCGCGCAGTCGAGTCCAAACCCATCACGTCCTGCAGTGGGATGATCGCAGTTGCCGGGATTGATGCGAGCACGGCCCTTATGAAGTCCCAGTGAATCTCTTTACCGGAACTATTCAGGTATTCCAAGCAAAATGCTCTTTCTGCCTCGATCTGCTCGGCACCCCGAGTAGAGCCCACTCCCGGCTTGCTGCTGAACCAGCCGACAGCCGTATCATTATCGTGCGTACCTGTATAGACAACAGCGTTGTGAATATAACGATGCGGCAAATCGGTATTCGAATTGTCTCTAAACGCCATTTGCAAGATTCGCATACCCGGGATTTCAAAATCATCACGCAATGCTTCGACATCCGGAGTAATCACACCTAAGTCCTCAGCAATGATCGGCAGCTCCGGGAAGGCCTGTTTCAAAGCCGTAAACATCTGCCGTCCTGGCACTTCCACCCATCGACCGCGCTCAGCCGTAGGATCGCCAAAGGGAATCTCCCAACAAGCAGCAAATCCTCGGAAATGATCGATGCGAACCAAATCAACAACATTCAAAGTGGCTTTCAATCTCTCTATCCACCACTGAAATCCAGTCTCGCGTAGATAGTCCCAGTCAAAAATCGGATTGCCCCACAATTGGCCGGTCGCGCTGAAATAGTCCGGCGGCACACCGGCCACTACTTGCGGATTTCCCAACTGATCTAGCTTGAACAACTCTGGATGCGTCCAGACATCGGCTGAATCGAAGGCAACGAAGATCGGAATATCACCAATTACCTTGATGCGGTTCTCACTGCAATAGTCTTTCAATGCGCTCCATTGTTTAAAGAACAGATATTGAAAAAACTTATGTGCTTCAAGGCGATCATGCAGTTCGTTTCTAGCTTTCGCCAGCGCATCTTGATCGCCTCTTACCAGCTCAGCTGGCCATTGATTCCAACAAGCCCCATCGTTTGCATCCTTCAGCGCTCGATAAAGAGCCCAATCATCCAACCACGCCGAGCACTGCTGCGTAAAGCCGAGGAAATCCGCACGCAAACGAGTATCGGTAGTACGCTTGAAATTCTCAAACGCCCTTTCAAGCAAACCATACTTGTAAGTGATGGCCGGACCAAAATCTACCTTAGCGACCGGGAAGCGCGGTACTCTCTTGATGTCTTCTGCCGAGAGCAAGCCTTCTTCTACGAGTTTCTCCGGACTGACCAAAAGCGGATTGCCGGCAAACGCTGACAGGCACTGGTAAGGCGAATCTCCGAAGCCGGTCGGCCCGAGCGGCAGCACTTGCCAGTAAGACTGCTCGCTAGCGGCCAGGAAGTCGACAAAGGCAAACGCCTCCTTGCCGAGATCACCTATTCCAAATCTACCGGGCAAGGAGGTCGGATGTAAAAGGACTCCGCTGGCTCTGGGCAGATTCATGGGCTTTCTGCGGCTCCTCGATTAGTCTTTGACTGAGCAAAACTTTCGAGCCCTGAGAATACCTTTCCGGCAATCGTTTGTACATAGAGTGTTAACGGCTCGGTCCAGTCAAAAAAGACAGGTGCAATCAACTTGCACCTGTCTGCCAAACACCGTTGCCAGAGAGAACATCTCAGACTACCGAAAGGATAGAACAATTGTGATTGTTTAGAGAGCATTGATCAATCGATCCCGCTCATAATAGTCCCGCCTTCCTTCGTAATCTTCCCCGGTCAGGCGGCTAAATGTCCCGCTCACCGGCCTCACGGCTCGAATGGAAACCGCGCTCGCATAAGTTGCAGCACATCACGCAATCCAATCTCCATCTGCGTTACCATCGCCTTCAAATCAGTCAGCATGGCAGAGCGATCCTCCAGCAGATCGATCGTCACAGTTTGGCGATCCGAAACGGTACCGGCTAGATGAGCTATGGCCACCTGCGGCTTGCGAGCGACTTTCTTGTGCCTTTCAAATAATCCAAGCTTGCGCCATTTCTCGTTCAACCAGACAATCCGGCTGTCCCGATTCGAGACCCCGGCAGGATTGTTGTTTAGAAAACGCCAGACCGAAGACGGGCATTCACCGACCGGTGAAGCCGATGGAATTAGAACTAAGGAAAGAAGAGTCGGCACGCTGTTAACCATGCGTCGCTCACCATACTGCTGCCTGACGTATAGCAAAGGCAGCCCGGTCTGCACTCCACCATCCATAATCTCCAAAATGTGATTGGCAGTTTCACCACCGGGAGCAAGCCCGAGTGAATTACCGACAATTTTCGCGATGCCGGCAGTAGCGAAGTTGGCCGTCAGGTTAACCAGCAGATCTCTGTCGCGTTTTCGCTCGAGCACCGCCCGTACGGCATCGGCATCGGCGATCTCACTGTCAATTCGGGCAGCGACCGCCCGTACATCAAGCTCGGCAACCTCAATTGTTTCAACCAATGCCTGCCTGAAAGCCAACTGTTGATAGCGAGCCGCCAGTCCGTCAAGCGAGCTGCTGGAAAGTGAGCGGGCCTTTTCCTGCAAGTTTGCCATTTTCTGGAAGGCTGGATTGAGATTCAAAATCTCGATCAGCTCTTTGGCAAGAGCAGAGACCGGCAAAGCTTGCCCAGATTGATTATTGACAGCCGGCGCTACCTCTGCCGACCACGCAGTTGGCAAATTAGCCACTACGAGATAAATCAGGAGTACAAAACGCTTGCGATAGTAGCAATTCGAAAACAAATGCGGTGCTGAGAGATGCAAACAGCTAAATGCTTTCATATTGTATGACAATTCGTTTCCGGTCATCCAGGCTGGCGAACAGCAACCATCCATGATTCAGTTGGCAACGGACGAAAGCTATAATTGCCAATGCTAATTTCTAGGGCTCACCGCCAGAGGACATTGTGTATGCTGTGGATGGAGCTGGTCCGATTTGAATCGCCTTGGTTTGACAAGTTATCCAAACTTTTGTTGTTGTTGTTCCTCAGCCTGACCGTTGGAGTCAGTCCTTGCCTGAGCGCCGAAAAGAGTAATGGCCCGGCGAAATTCGTCTCCATTCCAGTTCTTTACCTGACAGACCGTGAGCAAACCGGCGGCACCTACGGAGCACATCGCCGCTACCCGTCCAATTGCAAGCACCATCTCTACTACGGCACAGCAGCTGTCAATCAGCCCAATACAAAGCAAGCCAACCCTGACGACAAATGGGCTCAGCTGGGATGGAAAGCATCAGAAACAGGCACGCTAAAGATCTCAGCTAAAGAAACGATCGATCCTGCCAACCCGGAGACGTGCAAAGACGAATTTTTTTCGCGACTAAACAAGGCTTTGGAACAGTCCGGTAAGACAGAACTCTGCGTGTTCGTGCACGGCGCAGCCGACGCATTTGAAGACTGCCTGCTGGATGCCGCCGAGCTGGCCTACAACATAGAGAAACCCGTGGTTCTATACTCCTGGCCGTCCGATCCTAAGCGGAGAGGCTACTTCATTGATGGCACCAACATCGAGTGGTCGCAAGCGCATTTCAACCAATTCTGCAAAGACCTGGTCGCATTCCAATCGAAACACCCGCTGCAGATAGTCTTTGTCTCACACAGCATGGGAAATCGACTTGTAATTCGCGCACTGCCGGTCATGTACGGCAAGGGGTTGGTAACTGACTGGGAGCTGGTATCACCCGATATCGACTCCGATACATGCCGACATTACGTAATGGATTATCCAAACGTGCAGGGAAAGATTCGAATTTATGTATCCAACCGCGACAAGATGCTGCCTCTAGCTCAGATGCTCTCAGGCGGCTACTATCGGCTCGGCGAAGCAGCCAATCCCACGCTGCAGCCATCGGCCGCGAAGGCGCGCTTTCTCGAACGAATCGACTTCACCGCAATCGATACCGGCTTAACAGGCCATAGCATCCCGTTCGAGCTGATTGCAAATATGGTGCACAATGACAAACCCGGAGCAGGTTTGGGTCTGGTGGAGGAGTCGAGCGTTCGGGCCAGCAGATTCGCGCGACTGGCCGGCCGATCGCAAGATATGAGCGCTACTTCAAGCGAATCCGACATCTGTAAACGAGTCGTCAAAGTAAAGTAGACAACCTCACTTTCGCGGTCTATCCTTGAGCTTTAACAGCCGCTTGTGCGCCTCGCGAAGAGTTTCGTCCTTACGCGCGAAACAAAATCTGACATGCTTCTTGCCGAGTTGCGAGTCTCGATAGAAGCTCGAGCCCGGTACTACTGCCACACCAATCTCCTTAACCAGGTATTCGGTAAACTCGACATCGTTGGCGAATCCAAACTGGCTGATGTCGCTGAGCATGTAATATGCACCTTCCGGTATGTAGTAGTGAATACCGACCTCGTCAAGCGCATCGGTCAACAATTTGCGCTTTTCCCCGTACTCGACTGCCAACTGCCGGTAGTATTCAGGCGGAAGCTGAAGCGCGGTCACACCCGCTCTTTGAAGCGGCGCCGGCGCCCCGACCGTAAGAAAGTCATGCACTTTCCGAATGGATGATTGCAACTCCGCACAGGCGATGATGTAACCGATGCGCCAGCCAGTTATGCCGTATGTCTTAGATAAGCTATTGATCGTAACCGTCAAATCTTCCATACCGGGCAAAGAGCCGATCGCAACATGCTCCGCACCATCATATAGAATATGCTCGTAGATCTCGTCAGTAAAAGCCATCACACCGAACTTCTGGCAGAGATCGGCGATTACTTGCAACTCCTGGCGACTGAAGACTTTGCCAGTTGGATTGTTGGGAGTATTTATGATGATCGCCTTTGTGCGATCGTTAAAAGCATTCTTGAGTTCGCTTTCGTCGAAGCCCCAATTCGGTGGAGAAAGCGAGACGAAACGCGGTGTCGCGCCGGCTAGAATCGCATCAGGACCGTAATTCTCATAGTAAGGCTCGAAAACAATCACTTCGTCGCCCGGATCCACTGTCGCCAGCATAGTAGCGATCATCGCTTCGGTGGCGCCACAAGTAACAGTGACTTCCAACTCGGGATCAACTTTCATTCCGAGGTACTTTGAGGTTTTCGCGGCAATCGCTTCGCGCAACGGCTTGTCGCCCCAGGTAATCGCGTATTGGTTGATGTCATCCTGAATTGCCTGACATGCCGCGTCTTTTAACACAGCTGGTGCGGCGAAGTCCGGCAAACCTTGAGCCAAATTGACAGCCTTGTGCTGAGCAGCCAAACGGCTCATCTCCCTAATTACTGACTCTGTAAACTGGCTTGCTTTGAGAGAGGCCCTCTTGCGAACTTTCATACTCATTCAGCGCTCTCCTGTTGGGGCGGTATCGATACTCACAATTGCAACACAAACATCGACGAGCATCTTAACACGCGCTCGAAGAACAGCCGAGCGTCTCATCCGAAAGTGGCTTTCGCCTTGGTTATTTAACGGCAACCATGGCAAGTTCGGCTGACAGCTCAGCCATGGTTTGAAAGCGCTCCTGGCGATCCTTTTGAAGAGCTCTAAAAACTATCTGCTCGAGTCTCGGCGCTATTTCAATACCAAGATTGGAGAAGCGCGGAGGAAGCTCACTGATATGCTTTGCCATTGTCGCCAGGACATTCTTGCCCAACAACGGCACTTGCCCTGCCAGCGCTTCGTACATCATGCAACCCATCGCATAAATGTCCGAGCGAGCATCAAGCTCTTCACCCTGGCACTGCTCCGGGCTCATATAAAGCGGGCTGCCAAAAATTTCACCGGCCTGAGTCAGCTGCTGCGCGTGCTCTTCGACTTCCGGTAACAACTTCGCGATGCCGAAATCGAGTATTTTCACGTGGTCTCTGCCGGTTTCACCGGGAAGCAGCATAATGTTCGAAGGCTTGAGATCTCTGTGCAAGATGCCATTTTCGTGAGCGTATCCGACGCCGTCACAAACTTGTTTGAAGATATTGGCTGCTTGCTCCTGCGGCAATCTGCCGTTGGCTTGAATCCGTTCGGATAAGCTTACCCCGTCGATGTAATCTAAGACCAGATAGGGCTCCCCACTATCGAGAACTCCAAATGAATACATATTGATGATGTTGGGATGAAACAAGCTGTTGACGAGCTTCGCCTCACGCTTAAAGCGCTCGAGATTTACGCCTTCGTCAGCATAGGACTTTTGCAGAAATTTGATCGCCACAGTGCGGTCCACCTGGCGATGCTGCGCCTTATAGACCACTGCCATTCCGCCTCGTCCCACGAATGAACTTATCTCAAAGCGATTTTCGACCACCCGGCCTATAAATGGATCGGTTTGATTCATATCTATTAGCGCTCTTTCGTTCGCAACCGCGCACAACATTCCACTCCGCCTGTTTAATGATACCGCAGACGAAAAATCTCAAACTGACACTTATTTCTCAAGTAATTACCGGAAGATGAGTATGCCATCCCCATTCCATTACAGACCCGTCGTAAACTGGCAAGACTTCTCCGGTATAGAGCTCATGCAAGAGCGCGAATGTAGAGGCTCTGACACCGACCTCACAGTAGGCAACCCGGGTACAGTCAGCCAATAAATCGGCAGGGGCTAGCTGCAGATAACGCTCCTTATCTACGAACCGGCCATCGGCAGAGAACAATTCCGCAAACGGAAACAATATTGACCTCGGCATGCGACCCTTGCGCGGTTGATAGTCATAACAATCACCATGGAACTCTGCCGGCGTGCGCGTATCGATCATAAGCGGCATTGTTCCGCTCTGCTGAGACCGCTCAAGCTGGTCGAGGTCCGCCCGCCGTCGCCCGTCCAGTTTTAACTTGAATCCGCCAGAACGAACCACGCTGCTGCCCTTGGCCACCGGACCATTACCAAGCAGCCATCCATTCCAACCACCATCTAACAAGTAGACTTCAAGCGCACCTAGATAAAGAAGCATCCAAGCTACTCTTCCCTCACGCCCTTTTGAACGCGCCGAGTCGGCATAGACTACTATCGGCTCATTATGGCGTAAGCCTAGCTTCGACAGTCGCTCGGCAAAAGCATACCCGACTGGATCTGCCAGCGCTCCCCAATAACCAGGCTCATGGAGAATTGGTCTGCATCCATCCGGCGGGCTTTCGCACCAGCTCTCCCAGTCTAAATGAACGGCCCCGGCAATCTGCCCGGCATCAAACTCCTTAGCCGGCCGCGCGTCGACGATCTGATACCGGCAGTCTGCCGTTAAGACCTCTGTCACCAACTTCGCTATAGAGATTAGCTTGACCGGCAATCACTCGAACTCCGACGATCACGCCCAGCCCTGAAGCGCTTCGATTTTGTAGCAATTTTTCAGAGCGTTGTCAAGAAACCACTGCAGCGGCAAGCGTATTGGTGACAGCCCGCTTCAGCCCCACCAAAACATCGGCGAAACGCTCGGCTGCCGGTGGATGCATCGTAAAGAACAAACTGGGCTCAACCAGTTCTAGCTCAATCAATTTTGGACAACCGACATCATCGCGAACCAGGTCGACTCGCGCAAACAGCGGCATGCGTTCAAGCGAACTGATGATACCATATGCGATGTCAATTTCTTCCGGCAGCGCCTTGGCTGGAGCTTCGCCGGCTCGACCAGCCGGCATTAACGCCTGAAAGGGACTCTTGCGCACACAATGCGTAAATTCACCGTTAATAAAGGTGAGCGCGCGCTCTCCGTACGAAACCACCGACGAGAAATACGGCTGAATCATTACATCGCTCGTACGGACGAGCGCTTCGAGATGGGCCTGCCCTTCTCGCATCCGTCCGGGAGTGTTCAGTACCCTGCGCACTCCAAACGTAGCTAATCCCACCGCCGGCTTGATAATCACTTCAGCCCAGGCGTTGTCCCGCATCACCGAGGCTATTTCGGTTGAACCGCCCTTGCGCACCCAGACTGTCGGAACTACAGGCGCTCCATTGCGAGTGAGATCTTTCAAGTACGACTTGTGACTGTTCCATTTCACCAGCGGCAAATCGTTCTTGAGGACAGTAACGGCATTTACACGTTCGGCCCATTGCAGGAATTCATCGTAATGCAAATGATAGTCCCAGGTGGAGCGAATCAGACAGATTCCCCCATTTGCCCAGTCAACTGTCG
>CAZSNX010000025.1:4927-19668 GCA_964607945.1 uncultured Candidatus Obscuribacterales bacterium | reverse complement strand
CCAAAAAGACCGTTTTACCGTCAGACAGCTGTTTTTCCAGCGCATCAAGTGTGAAAGGCTTCCAGTCGATTTCTCCGCTGGACCGCTGTCCGGAATTTGCAAGCGGTCTTTCCAGCGCCGGCAAACCTAAACCTGGAACTGTCCCAATACAGAAGTAATAGCCAACCCCGACTATCGCTATCGCAATCGACCAGACTGAATACTTTCGATTGTTCGTGCTGGTCAAATCAGTGTATCGACCGATACACCAGACTGCAAAGGAGAGCACGACCAGAAAGGCAGCGACCCATAGGGCCTGCTCAAATCCGACTTGAGCACCTAAGACCCTCAGAAGCCATATTACAGTGGCCAGCAAAAGGAATCCGAGCGACTCCTTGAACTTTTCCATCCAGACGCCCGGTTTGGGAATAAAGCGCATCCAACCTGGCTTCGCCGTGAGCAGCAGGTAGGGAAATGCCATACCCAGCCCAACTACCATAAAGATGGTAATCACAATCCACCAAGACTCAGTAAAGGCAAAGCCAATAGCTGTTCCGAGAAACGGAGCAGTGCACGGCGTAGATAACGTCGTTGCCAGCACTCCCTTGAAGAAAGTGCCAATCATTCCTTCCTTGCTGGCAGCTTTGTCGATTGAACCCTGGACTGCAGGCGGCGAAATGTAGAACAGCCCGAACAGGCTCAAGGCAAAAAGCTGCACGATCACAGCCATGACAATTACAAAGACAGGATGTTGAAACTGGAAGCCCCAGCCCACCTGTTGGCCGGTTTGCTTGAGCAGCAATACGAGCAAAGCAAGAGCAAGAAACGAGGACAGAATTCCCGCTGTAAATACCAAACCCAGGGTAAAGACGCGCTTGGAGCCTTCGCCGGCCTGCTGCACAAAGCCGAGCACCTTGATAGAGATGACCGGCAGCACGCAAGGCATGAAATTGAGTATGAATCCACCGATGAAGGCCAGGACAAGATAGGCTGCCAAACTGGTCGGTTGCTGAGAAGCACCTTCTACCTGAAGACGCTCGCTTAAGAGATTTACCTTTTTCGGCTGAGCAGATGTTGACTCTCCGATGCCTGCAGCAGCGCTTTCAGCACCAGCCGCCTCCTTGCCGATATCGCCGTTGTAGCCGACTTTAGCGAAGTCATTAGAATGGTCCGCCTCCACTGAAGCGGAACTCGACGCAGGCAAAACTATCTTTAGATCTGCTTTGCCTGGAACACAAAGATCTTTGCACTGCAACCATTTCACGGCCGCCGAGAAAGTGAGCCGCTTGCCGGCCGCCACGCCTTGAGGCGGTGTAATAACTGCTGCAATCAAGGTTTTATCATGGTAACCATAAGTAGTGATACCAGCATCATTGAAAACAGTTGGCTGCTCCCACTCAAGCGGACCAGCCTGAAAGCCCTCGGGTAGCTTCCATTCAATCTTGGTCGGCATGCCGGCGTCACCGCTTATCTTGTAATAGGTGTGCCACTGCGGCGGCATTAGAAGCTCGACACCGAGCTTAAACGGCTTGCCGGACGGAACCGACTTAACATCAGCGATCAGCTTTGCTGTTACCGGTGGCACAGCCTGGGAGTCGGATGCAATCGATTCGGGAGCAGCGCCGACAGAAAGAGCGAAGCTCATACACGATGAAAGCAAGATGCCCAGCAAGAGCGGTATGACCGGCCAAGTTCGTAGAACATGCCGCTGGGAGCAACTTGACCGCATAGCACACCGCTCTTTCGTCCGGTCAACTTGATTATAGAAGGTGCGCACCGATCCCTCCTCTCGCCACGATATCCGCATAAACAGCGGCGCTTCTTCTCATCGTCCGCTTTTGGCTTGGATAAGCGACCCTCACCAAACCGAAGCGGGGTTTCAAACCGTCGGACCATTCGAAATTATCGATTAATGACCAATGAAGATATCCCTTTACATTTTCTCCTTGCCCGAGCGCTTTATGCAGCGACACTAAATGCGACACCAGGTATTTCACGCGCTGCTCGTCGCTGAGCGACCAATCGCCTTCGTCAAGGTCTGCCGGAAAGGCCTGAGCCATGCCGTTTTCGGTAATATAAATCTCACGCCGCTCACCCTTGCTGTCGTAACGATAGGCAGCTATGTCTTCACTCAACATATAGTAAAGACCTTCCGGAAAGATCTCCCAACCCATGTCGGTGGTGGCCAGCCTGGTTACTTCAGATTGAATACCAAAGAGGTCGGGCGGCCAGGAATTTCGGAATTCGCAGATTTCACGAGTAAAGTAATTGAACGCCAGAAAGTCGATTGCTCCCTTAAGCATTGGAATCGGACCGCTAATTTTCTTAATCTCCGTCTCCGTACTGATCGGATATGGAAACTGAAGGTCACCGGTTTCTACTGCCATCGGGAAGGTGTGATTAAAAACCTGCTCGCGGAAATAACGGACGACCTGATCGAGCGGATTGAGTCCGTTGCGGGCAACAAATGGCCGCCAATGAATGACGTAGCTTACCTTGGCGTCCCTAACCTCGTCATGTATCGCTCGGTAAGCGGCGGCATGTCCTTCCAAGAGCCGCCGAATCGTCTTGAACGCCAGCAAATAATTTCGCTTGTAGCCGGGCGGCCAGATGCCGTTGACATATCCCTGGTAGACGTAGACGAGCGGCTCGTTGAGAGTGAGCCAATAATCGACGAGATCGCCAAATGCACGAGCAGCTTCACGGGCGTACTGCGAAAACTCAGCGATAGTGAGCGGATTGTTCCAGCCGCCGGCTTCAGCCAGCCAGGACGGCAAGCAAAAATGAAAGAGCGTTACAAAAGTCTTCATGCCGCGAGCTTTGATGCTCTCCAACAGCCGGCGATAGTAAGCCACCACTTCCGGCTGAAGCGCAAACGGCTCAGAGCGCACCGGTCTAAGCGCAGGCCAGTTTAGGCTCAACCTAAAACAGTTGACCTTCAGCTCCTGGCAAAGGTCGAGATCTTCCAAGTACCGCTTGTAGAACTCACAGGCGATATCTGCATTCGTCCCGTCACAAATCTTGCCGTTCTTTACTGTCCAAACAGACCAATCAGACAAGCGACCAGCCGATTCCGATGGATAACCCTCGACCTGGAATGCCGAGGTAGAGACACCCCACAGGAAGTCTTCGGGAAATTGGAGAATCTTGTTATCGAAAATGGCGCTCGCTTCCTTTCAGAGCTTGAAATACAACTTCATCAAACCGGGATTGAGAACTAAGCACGACGGAGCAAAGGTCCGAATCGGCACTAAATTGGCACTATTCTCCTTGCATTCCAGGTCGGCAGTCTAATCAGCGCTCTGTTGCGATTCGACATAATTGATTACTCATTTTACGGCATCGCGGTTTGTCAGGCTAAGTCCTGCTTAAGGCGGGTCGCTTGTCATCGGTATAATTAGTGGGCTGCGCAGACATTTGCGACAGATCGGACCGGGAGCGGCGACATTTTGAGGTCGCCGCTGGGCGAAGTAGATCAAACTATTGCAGGAAGAGCTTTTGCTGTCGTCGTCATCCGAGATTATCGCCCCAGCTAATTCCGCAGGACAGGCGCAAAACCAGCCGGACAAGCCGTCCGGTCGCTCGCCGGCAGAATTGCTGTTGCAACCGATTTTGCTGGTCGGTCTACTGATCGCCATCAATGTGATTTGTTGCTATCGCACATTGTCTGGATATTTCCTTGCCGATGACTTCGTTCATATTCCTTATCTGGCTACTGTATTCAACGGACACCCCGAGCTCTTGCTCGAAAACTTTCACTCAAACTGGATGCACACGAGCGGCACGCAATTCTACCGCCCGTTGATTTCCATCACACTGGCAATCGATTATCTGATCGGCGGCGTTAATCCATTTGGTTATCACCTTTCCAATCTTACCTTTCAAACGGCTGCCACCATCTTTCTGTTCTTGCTTACAGCCCGTCTGTTAACGGAATTCGGACAACAGCAAGCACGCCTTGTCGGTTTTTCCGCCGCAGCGCTCTTTGCAGTCTGCCCACTTCATTCAGAAGTAATAAGTTGGGTGATCGGTCGCGTCGACAGTGTCTGCACGGCGTTCTCTCTGGCTGCCCTGTGGCTGTTCGTCAAGCATCTCCAGACCAGCTCTAGACCGGCCCAGATCTTGAGCATCCTCTGCTTCGTCCTCAGCTTGATGTCGAAAGAGATGGCAGCAACCCTGCCACCTACACTGACCTTACTGTGCCTATGTGTCATGTCCGGATCGCTAAAGGACAAGCTTGTCCGGTGCATTCGGCAGACGTGGCCTTTCTGGATGCTTTTACTGTTGTACCTAGCAATGAGGGTGTGTGTGCTAGGCACATTGACCGGTGGCTATTCCGGTTCGATTGGAGAAGGCCTAAGTGCCTCCTTCACAAAACGTTTCTTTGAAAGCGGAGCCTGCTACAAAATATTCTTTCCGCTCAATAGCGAGCTGTTCAATCCAGGCTGCGGTACCGAGCGTAATCTCAAGCTGCTCTATCTGCTCACGGCCCTGCTTGCCGCTGCCGCCATCCCCTTGAAATTCCAGTCACGCGCAGCATTCAAATACTTTTTCTTCGCGGCCGGTTGGTTTGTTCTGGCTCTCATTCCAACCTATCAGGTCTTTAATCTTAGCGACAGTCTATTCGGCAGCCGCTTTATCTATCTGGCCACTGCGCCGCTGGCGCTTTTGTTGGCTCTTTTAGTTTTTCCACTAACTGCGCCGAAGCAGAAAGCACAGCCGGCAATCAGCAAGCTCATCAGACTAGCCGGCATTCTTTTGATAGCCGGCTTGCTGGTCTGTTTCGGCTCCATTCTCTATAAAAACAATCAACCTTGGGTTGAAGCCGGCAAACAAGTCAGAGAGCTGAAGGACCAAACGGAAAGACTATTAAGCCGGCTGGCTCCGGACCAGAAGTTGGTAATCTTGAACTTACCTCAAAAGTACAAGGGCGCCCATATGCTCTACAACGCTGCGATGCTGAGCGTCGTTTTGAGCAAACCGCTGTCCAATGACAAGAACTACGAGCGTGTCGTCACATTCGAACCAATCAATTTCGGAGAGCCAGACCTGCTGATTGCTTCCCGATTGAGAGCACTGATAGCCAATCCCCAAAAGTATTCGTTTTACAGATGGAACGGCAAGGAGCGGCGTTTAGTACCACTACATTTGACACCATCTCAGACCGAACCGACAAAGAAGCTGCATGCTGCGCAGTCTTTGACCGGCGACAACTTCTTATTGTCTCCCGAGCTGAATCTACCGTCGACCGCCACCGACTTTGTAGACGTCTATCTATCGCTAGAACCGGATCAGAACACGATAGAGGCCGGTCTCAGTACGAAGCCGATATTGATACTTTCCTGGTCAGGACAAAATGAATCACTGCCTGTACAGCCGGAACGACGCCTATTCATGCCGCTCGAACCGGACGGACGCCTGCATCGCTATCGATTTCATGTTTCCGAGCACAAGTCTTGGTTGGCCAGTGAAGAGATAGGCAGAGTCAAACTTGAGTTCCCCTTCAAGGGCTATCGGCAGTCCGTCGAAGGGATTGAGTTTTTGAACGGACAGTCGGAGATAGCCCGGTTGAGCGCAGATCCTGCCTCTCTTCACGAAGCTCCGGACGGAAATAGTTACCTGAACGGCAATGTCGGTACTTTCGACTATGACGCATCTCGATTGCCGGGCGTCAAGCAAGTAGCAGTGGAATTGTCGCAACCGAACTCATGGTTCGAGCACTACAGCGGAACTTATCGAGACACAAAGCTCTCAAACCGAGCCTTGAAGACTTGGCGAACAGACCGGATAAAGGGAAAGTTCTCACTGGCCGCCCGCGTGTTTCCGGCGGCCGGCTTCTACCAGATAAGGATACTGGGACTTTCCGGCAACAGTCAGGTGTCGGGCTATTGCTCGGACCCAATCAATTTACAGGTCGACTCCGGTCAGATCTCGGCTCAAGGGCAGCCGGATGCGGAGTTTCATGCAGAGTAATTCGACAGAAATGAAAGTGTCGCTTGGCACGATTGACTTTAAGCCGGAGCCGGAACGGCTAGACCTCAGATCGACCAAGATTCAACTCTCGTTAGGGCTGCTCTTGATGCTTGCTGCCTGCCTGACTGCTTACTGGAAAAGTCTGTCAGTAGGCTTCTTGCTAGATGACTTCCTGCACATAGATTATGTAGCCAAAGCGTTGAATGGCAATTGGAGTCCTTTCCTCGACAACTTCACAGGAAACTGGGCCGGCTCTGACCTGATGAAGAGCTACCGGCCAATGGCTTCACTCACTATCTTTCTGGACTACCTGTGTTGGCGAACGGAAAGCTTCGGCTTTCATTTAACCAATGTCCTGCTCCTGTTCGGTTGTTGCGTCTTTGTCAGTTTGATAACTTTGGAATTGAGCGGACGCTACGGCAATCGCTTGGGTGCGACTCCGGCAATCTGGGCCGGATTGCTGTTTTCGGTTTATCCGCTTCATCCCGAAGCCGTAGCCTGGATGATCGGAAGAGTAGACCTTTTATGCGGTCTTTTCTATCTAGCCTCCGTATTTTGTTATCTACGATTCAGGCTGCTTCGCAATCAGGATTTTCTTAAAGGAGCCTTGTTTCTCTTCTTGCTGGCGCTCCTCAGCAAGGAGATGGCGGTGACACTGCCGGTAGTGATTACCCTGGCCGAGCTGCTTTTGCCGCCGGAGGATAAGAGCCCCCTATCCTGGGAAGAAAAGGCTAAGAAACGGTTGCAGTATGTAGCTGGATTCTGGTTGCTCCTAGCGCTCTACACGGTCTTTAGAACAGCTTTATTGGGCACCCTGGTCGGCGGTTATGGAAGCGCAGGCGCCACCGAGTTATTGAGATCGTGGAAAGTATTTCTCGACCGTCCTACGCTCTGGAAAATACTCTTTCCAGCAAGCGAAGAGATTGCAACACCTAATTATCTGCAGCCACTTCTGGTCGTGTCCTTTTCGTTGACTTTAGCATTATACGGGCTGAGGCTGCTGCTTCGGGCCGGGCGTCCGGGGTCTCTCCTATTCTTGCTCGGGTGGTGCGCAGCCGCCCTTGTTCCCACCTTTCAAATCTGGCACATTTACCCCAATCTTGTCGGCAGCAGATTGTTCTTCATCTCGTCAGCTCCGTTTTGCATACTGCTTGCCTTGTCCGCATTGCCGACGCTGGATGCGCTCAGGAGATGGCAAGCCACAGCCATTGCCGTAGTTGGTACCGCGCTGTTGTTGACGACATTCCTCGGCTGGAGCTATCTGCTCGAGCTCAATTTGAAACCATGGCAGATGGCTGGTGCTGCGATGAGCAGAATGCGGCTGCAATTGCCTGAAGCAATTCGAACTATGCCACCGGGCAAGAAGCTGCTGCTTTTAAACCTGCCGACAGACATCGCAGGCGCCGGGCTTATTACCCGACCGCAATATCTGGAGATCCTCTCCCGCCCGCCCTTTGCCGCGACCGACGGCAGCGATCGTTTGGTGACTATCGAACCGTCGATTGCAGGCAGTCACGACTTTTTATGGCCGGGCAGGTTCGTGGATTTGCTTAGCAGCAAACAACTCGATAGAGTGCTCATTTGGAACACTATCTCCAATCAGTTTGTTCTCTGGCAGCCAGGGACTGGGGGACAGTCTTACGAATTCAGCATTGCCAAAGACTGTATGGCGGCATTAACAGTCGAACCCAAAGATACGATCGTATGGACCAAGGGCACATGGAGCAAAATGTCTTCAGGAACGGCAAGCATAGAGCAGCATCCGGACTTTCTTAGGATTTTTCCCGGAAAGCAAAGGTCCACTGTTTACTTTCCAGTTTCAAGACTCAATCCGACCATGGTGCAAGTCGCAACACTCGATCTTAGAGCAACCAGGATAACGGAAAGGAGTCAAAACTGTCCCCAAATGGTGAAGTTAGTCTGGAAAGCAACAAGCGACGGCAAGGACTCAGACCCTCAGACCATCCGCTCTCAGTGCGCAGTAGCCGACGGTGCGCCTCGCAATTACAGAGTCTGGTTGGGGCGCTTCCGCAACTGGACTCTTGCCAAATCCATAGATGCAGTTGGCATTGAAATAGAGCCGGGCGACTCAGTCATAGATTTCTATGGACTGAAACTCGGTTCGAGCGAGCAATGCATACCCTGGCTCGACTGGGATCAGTCCACAAAGAACATTGCGTTGCCGAAATTAGGCTCCGGTACATTCAAGTTCGATACAGCCAGCAACCAGTTGCCGGCGATCACCTACACGGCCAGCGGCATCACCAATGCCGATCACCTCAAACTGCTCGTGTCGCCAGCTGGCACCACATTCGATGCGCAATCAGAGCAAGATCTCTCCGCTCTGTATTCAGGCAGCAGCAAGACCGGCAACGGATACGAACTGATCATTACTGATCTAGCCGGGACCTTGACCCTGCCAAAAGCTGCGATTGCCGCTCCTGGTTTGCACCAACTTAGAATTGTCGCGCTGGACCGAAACGATCAATCAATCGGTTTTCCAAGCGAACCGCTTACGATTGAATCACACTAGCATCCAGCTGCAATGGAAGAGCAGGCTGGCCGCCTAACGATATTTACAGAAGAAAGAAACGCTTCCGATCTACTGGAGGCAGCGCATTAGCTCCTCTGCATAAATCTCATGACCGCGATCGTTAGGATGATTAGCTCTGTCAGCGAGCAGCAACAGTGGATTCATCCCTTCTCTCAATGAATTTTCCCAGCGCCAGGCGACATCGGCAACAGCGACATGATTCCTACTGGCGAGCTCACGCAACAGCGAATAATATCCCTTCGATGCGATTTCGCGCCAACTTTTAACACCGTAGAAGTTAGGCGAAGGCAGGTGCGGCAAACAGACAATCACTTCGGCGCCACCAGCTTTAGCATCAGCAAACAGTTTGCTGTAGTTTTTGCGGGCCTCTTCAATCGGCAAAGAGAGATCATTTACGAACTCAATGATCAACAAGTCAGGATGCTGCGGCAAAGCTTCAGCTTCGACCTTCGGGAAGACTTTGCTGGAGTTGGCGCCGCCGATGCACACATTGGCAAAACCAATTTGACTGCGCGGGTATCGCTTCTTGAGTTTGTCCAGAAACACATATGGGAATGATCTTTCGGTCTTTGAAGCGAAACAGCCGCAGGCTACACTGTCACCGCAGAATGTAATCTTGACCGGCTGGCCGGATGAGAGCTTCCGAATAGTCTTCTCCAAAGCTTGCTTGTTTGATTCGAGCAATTGCGCTCCGACATCCTTGCTCATGGAGAGCAACTCAATCGGCATAACCGATTTCGTCTCAATTGCTCTTTCAAAGGGCGGAGCTAGTATGTTTGCCAGCGGCAACATGCCGGAAGGCACGGAGGCCGGACAAGGGGCAAACGGAGTCGGTTGTCCGCTTAACAACTTGACTTGACCGGCAGTGTCGACGGCGATTGTGTCGATCCGCGTTCGGAAGAGCTTGTAAGACAGAATCACATCCTGGCCTTCTTTTGCTGCACCGGAGGCGACCCGCTCGATCGAGCTCCAGTTTGGGTCGACACGATAATCAGCACCAGGGCGAAAAACGATTGTCTTGTCCGCCGCACTTTGAACGCGCAAGCTGTCGCGCACAAGCAACCCGCCAACCGGGCCGCCACGAACACCGCCAGCCATAAATCCAGCCGGGATGCGAACGAAGAATGGATGCGCATCGGTCGCCGAGAACAATTTCGCTTGTTCGTCCACAACTTCTTGCGGAGGTACAGGCGGAATTTTGATAGTGACTGCAGCAGGCACCTTGACTGTCTTTCCAGCAAGCAGGCAAGTGCCGGGGCTAACAACAACTGTTCGTCCGCTTACTTTTAATGACAATCCATGACAGTCTCGATTCTCCATCGGCACCTCGAAGGCATCCGCGCCTTCTTGAGCCGACGCCAAAACAGATGCACAGGACATCAAAACGAACAGCAGCAAGATTGTTCTTAAAACCAGATTCATTTCGGAAGAGGCATATTGAGAGCGACCCGGCTATATTACTACAAGCCTTTCACGCTCAAAACTAGACATCAAAAGCATGAAGCAAATCGTGAACCGTAATTGCCGCTCGAACAAGGTAGGCAGATCGATCAATTGACTGATTTGACTCTAGCTGACTTTGGCAAGCGGTCTGAATGCTCTTAAACTACGCAGAACTACAATGTTGGAAGTACAGGTAACTTCAATCGCCTTGTATTGCTCCAATATGGCTGCGATTCTTGATTTTTGAAATGAATCTTTGATTTGACTTGTGCCTTCTGAAGCTCCTTGATTGCATCGCCGGCGTCAGCATGGTTATCGAAAACTCCCGAGACTACTCTGTTCCACATAGAACTCACCTCCTGATCTTCACCACAAGCCAGCGGATGCCAGCCTCCCACTTGACTGAATACGAGTCGAAAGAGTTCCCGTCCGCAAGCAAGACTTAACGGTTTTTTACTGCTTTCTACTCAGCCGTGAGCAAGAGAGCAGCTGCTACAAGTTAAGTAATAGCTTGAACGATTCAAATAGATCCGGTCAACCGGACAGTAAATGTGCTGCCCTTTCCCAATTCACTGGTACAGGAAATGTTGCCACCATGCGCTTCGGCGATCTTGTTTGAAAGTACCAATCCCAGTCCGAGCGTCGGCACATACTTGTCTCGTCCGCCTCCCCAAATACGCTTGAGCAAGAGAGGCTGGTCCTCTTGGGATATTCCTATGCCGTTGTCAATCACTTTCAAAACGAAGACGTCTTCCTCTCGTTCTCCCAAAATTTGCACAGTTCCGCCGGGATTCGAAAACTTCACTGCATTGTCGAGCAGATTTAGCAGCATTAGTGTCAGCGGTTCAAACTCTCCTTGAGGCACGATTAATCCATCTGCGACCGCAACCACCAGCGATACATTCTTTTGAGCGGCCAGTGCCGAGAGTTCGTCGACAGCTCTCAAAACCAGTGCTTTCAAATCGACCGGCTCGATCATTTTGAATCGCTCGGCAGAATCAATGGAATAAAGCTCCAGAATTGCGCGGATACGCTCCAAAATTCGTTTGTTGCTTTCCTGGAGCAGCTCGACAAGCTTAACTTGTGTTTCGGTCAAAGGTCCCGCTCCGCAGTCAGATAAATGCTCAAGCACCCGCAAAGCACCTATCACAGGCGACTTCAAATCGTGGGTCAAGAGAGCGACAAAGTCATCCTTTTGCGCAGCCAGCTTTAGCTTGATCCTATCGGTAACATCATTTTGAACACCGACAAAATGTGTGAGCACTCCTGCGGCATTCCAAATCGGCGCAAGGACTAAATCATTCCAAAACAAGCTACCATCGCGGCGATAATTGCGCATCGTAACCTGGCAAGCGCGGCCTTCCTCAATTGCACGTCGCACCACGACAATCTCCGGCTGCCCGCGATCCGAGCCTTGAAGGAAACGGCAATTGCGGCCTAAAATCTCATCTCGCCGGTAACCGCTCAGCTTGCAAAACCCCTCATTTGCATAAACTATCGGATTATCCGGCTGAAGATAGTCGGTCAGGAGAACGCCACAGGTTGTGGCGTCCAGAGCGCTTTTAAATAGATACGAGTATTCCGGGTCCGGCAGTGACATGACTATTCTCTTGGATCGGTCAAACCGAAAGTTTCAGTCCATCGGGCGCCCACAGTAACATACCACCTGCGCCGCTGAAGATACCAGGTTGCACCGGTTGTCACTGTTGCGACTTTTTGAGAGAGCGTCAGCTGGGCTTTGCAAGGCTAAGTTTTGCCGGCCGCTGACCCAACAGCCTGGGCAAGACTTATCCGGTCACGCTTCAGCAGTGAAGACAACTCATCGTTAATGCGGCGAGGCAAGAACGGTCCCTCATAAATCAATGCAGTGTAGATTTGAATCGCCGATGCGCCTGCACAGATAAATCTGTAAGCATCCAGTCCGGAAGAGATACCACCGACTGCAATGATCGATTGCCGCGCTGACTTCTTGCGATAGAGCTTCCGGCAAAGAGCAAGGGCCAGCGGTCCTAACGGCTTGCCACTCAACCCACCCTTGCCGATCTCAGCAAGCGTAGACCGATCGGTCTTCAACCCCTCTCTAGTTACAGTAGTATTACCGCAGACGTACCCGGCGATACCATTCGCCCTTGCGCAATCAACAATGTCCTCGATCAACTGATCGGTGCTGTCCGGTGACAACTTGACGAAGATCGGAAGCCCACTTGGATTGTCCTTGGACATTTCGGCGAAGACTTCTTTCAATTCCCGAGCTTCCTCCATGATACCGTCGCTGGTATTAGGGCAGCTGGCATTGACAGTTACATAGCTGATCGGCAGATCCCTTACCCTGCGATACGTGTAGAGAATGTCCTCAATTGCCCTGTCGCCCTGAATGGAGGGATCGTTTGTTTTGGCGATGTTCAATCCGATTGGCAATGAGAGCTTGCTGCTTGCCAGCCGCTCTGCCACTTTGTCGGCCCCATCTCCGTTGAGACCCAGGCGATTGATCAGTGCTTGGTCGGCCGGCAGCCGAAAGAGTCGGGGCTTAGGATTTCCTGCTGTAGCTTTGGCTGTCACCGATCCGACCTCGGCAAAAGCGAAGCCAAGCTGCCCTAAAATTGAAACGAGCTTGCCATTTTTATCGAAACCGGCCGCCAATCCCACCGGATTGGAAAGGTTTATCCCATTGAGATCGACTTGAAGGTCGGTTCTTTCGTACCTGAACAGACCGGACAACAGAGGCCAGAGTGGACTCATAGAGCTAACCACCAGATGGGCCAGATGATGAGCCTGCTCGCAGTCGAGCTGAAACAATGCTGGTCGAATTAAACTCCGATAAATCATGTTGTCAGGCACGAACCACCCCACAATCCTTGTAACATCTTAGTCGGAGTACGGACGTTAAACCATACCCGCTTAACCGGCTCATGCAAGTTCGGTCGCGGAGCTTTCTATGAGCCAGCATGATGAAAATTGAAAACCCGGGACAAGACTCACTGCCGGAAGAGCAGTTAGAAGCTGCAACAAAAAGAGAGATTTTCTCTTGGGCTATGTTTGACTTCGCCAACTCAAGCTACAGCACGGTCGTGATTACGACCGTTTTCAATACTTACTTTGTCAATGTCATCGCCAAAGCAGCTACCGCCGCCGGTGCAGGAGGCTCTTCCGACGGCTTGCCCACACTGCTCTGGACGATTGCAGTCGGAATTTCCAATTTTTTCATAGTAGTTACGGCGCCCGTATTGGGAGCATTTGCGGACTATTCAGCCGCAAAAAAGACCCTGCTGGTAGCAACAACGGTCATCTGCGCGTGTTGCACGGCGTTGTTGGCCTTCACCCATGCCGGCACGATTGTACTGGCAATGGTTTTGATTGTTCTGGCCAATTGTGCTTACGGAACAGGAGAGAATCTGATTGCCGCCTTTTTGACGGAGATAGCATCCCGGGAGAAGATGGGACGTATTTCGGCGCTTGGTCTGGCCGTCGGGTATTTTGGCGGGCCGCTCGTCCTGGCAATCTGCTTGGTTTATATACACTTTGCTCAGCAATATCACTTGACTGAAACTGAGTTCGTCCCTCACGTAATGCTTTTGGTAGCGGTGATTTATTCCTTGGGAACATTACCGACATTTTTCTGGCTTAAAGAGCGAGCGATCGGGAAAGCTTTGCCGGAAGGACAATCGTTTGTTCAAATCGGCTTCCAGCGGTTGGTCAATACCTTGCAGCAAGCGCAACGATATAAGGACCTATTTCGGTTCCTGATTGCACTGCTCGTGTTTAGCTGCGGGACTGCAACTGTAATTGTAATTGCCGCCATTTATGCGCAGAAGGTAATCGGATTTACTGCGCAAGACACGATCGCCATGATCCTTTTCGTCAACATAACGGCTGCAATTGGAGCATTTGGGTTCGGGCAGATTCAAGACAAAATAGGCTCAGTCAAGACGCTAATGATCTCTCTTACGCTGTGGATCACTGCCACTTCGGTTGCATTCTTCATCACTACAAAAATGCAGTTCTGGTTGGATGCTGTTTTAATAGGAGTAGCAATGGGCTCTACTCAATCAACAGCCCGAGCCTTGATCGGTCAATTTTCCCCAACCGGGCGATCTGCTGAATTCTTCGGCTTGTGGGGACTGACCGTCAGACTGGCTTCGATTATCGGACCGGTAACATTCGGTCTAATCAGCTATTTGACCAACGACAATCAACGATTGGCGATTTTATCGACCGCAACCTTTTTCATTCTTGGTTTATTACTGCTGTTGCTTGTCAACGAAAGACGCGGTATCTTAGCCGCCTCGGACAGCGATCTAACACTTGAGGCACAGTGAATTCACAGACGCCTTCGACCAAGCAAAAAACTGGCTGGCAAGAGGGGTATATTGCCATAGTTAAACAGGATGAAGAGATGCTGGTCGAGAGATTTCTTAAGGAGATGGACAAATCTGCTGGATTCCGCACGAGCTGGCATCGGATAGACGCCAGCAAAACCAAGCGTGGCGAATTTTGTTCAGCCGTCTTGGTAATTGCCTTGTCCTTGGCCGCTCCGGTTCAGTGTTCCGCCGCGCAGGGAAATGACGTTAATTCAGGCGCGCCCGGCAGCCAATCGGACTCCGGAGCACAAGCGGGTCAATCTTCAGGCCGGCAACAGGGGTGGAGAGGTAATTACGGCGGGCATTATTCGGCACCACCACGCAACTGGTTTCTTTACAATCCTCCACCGGACAATTCTTCCTCAGCAGTCAATCAGCAAGCAGGACCGTTCACGCCGCGCGAAGAGCATGTGCAGCTTCTGGAGCGCTGCGTG